>VBDL01000336.1 GCA_005884255.1 Betaproteobacteria bacterium
TCGACCAGCCCCAGCTCGCGCCACAGCGCGCGCGTCAGCAGGATCAGCTCGGCATCGACGTCCGGCCCGGCGAAGCCCAGCGCCTCGACGTCGATCTGGTGGAACTGGCGATAGCGGCCCTTCTGCGGGCGCTCGTGGCGGAACATCGCACCGCTCGTCCACACGCGCAGCGGGCCGTTGTACAGCGCGTTGTGCTCGACCATCGCGCGCACGATGCCGGCGGTGGCTTCGGGGCGCAGCGTCAGCTTGTCGCCGTTCATGCTGTCTTCGAAGGAATACATCTCCTTCTCGACGATGTCGGTCACCTCGCCCAGGCCGCGCACGAACAACGCCGTCGGCTCGACGATCGGCGTGCGGAGGTTGGCATAGCCATAGCGCTGCATCAGCGCACGCACGCGCTCCTCGACCCATTCCCAGCGCGCCGAGTCCGGCGGCAGGATGTCGTTCATGCCTTTGACGGCTCTTATTTGGTCAGCCATGGATTGCTCTGCGTGGGTTTCGAAGCCCCACCATCGATGCGATCAATGCGCCCCGAAGCGCCGCTCGATGTAGTCCTCGACGATCTGGTGGAACTCCTGCGCGATGCCTTCGCCGCGCAGCGTCATCGCCTTCTCGCCATCGATGAACACCGGCGCGGCCGGCGCCTCGCCGGTACCGGGCAGGCTGATGCCGATGTCGGCATGCTTGCTCTCGCCCGGGCCATTGACGATGCAGCCCATCACCGCGACCTTCATCGACTCGACGCCTGGATAGCGCTTGCGCCACACCGGCATCTGCGCGCGCAGGAAGTCGTCGATCTGCTTGGCCAGTTCCTGGAAGGTGGTGCTCGTCGTGCGGCCGCAGCCGGGGCAGGCGGTGACGCTCGGGTTGAAGGCGCGCAGGCCGAGTGCCTGCAGGATCTCCAGCGCCACCACCACTTCCTGCGTGCGCGCCTCGCCGGGCTGCGGCGTCAGGCTCACGCGGATGGTGTCGCCGATGCCTTCCTGCAGCAGCACCCCCAGCGCGACCGCAGAAGCCACCGTGCCCTTGGTCGCCATGCCGGCCTCGGTGAGCCCGAGGTGCAGCGGATAGTCGCAGCGCGCGGCCAACGCGCGGTACACGGAGATGAGGTCCTGCACACCGCTGACCTTGCAGCTGATGAGAATCTGGTTCGCGTCCATGCCCAGCTCGCGCGCATAGGCCGCGGACTGCAGCGCCGACGACACCAGCGCCTGGTACATCACCTGCTTCGCGTCCCACGGCTCGGCGCGCTTCGCGTTGTCGTCCATCAGCGAGGCGAGCAGCTCCTGATCGAGGCTGCCCCAGTTGACACCGATGCGCACCGGCTTGTCGTACTGGATCGCGGCCTCGATCATCATCGCGAACTGGCGATCGCGCTTGTCGCCCTTGCCGACGTTGCCCGGATTGATGCGGTACTTGCTCAAGGCCTTGGCGCAGTCCGGAAACTCGGTGAGCAGCCGGTGGCCGTTGTAATGAAAGTCGCCGATCAACGGCACGTCTATGCCCATGCGATCGAGCTGCTCGCGGATGTGGGGCACCGCCTGCGCCGCCTCCGGCGTGTTCACGGTGATGCGCACGAGCTCCGAGCCGGCGATCGCCAGCTCCTTGACCTGGATCGCCGTCTCGATGACGTCCACCGTGTCGGTGTTGGTCATCGATTGCACGCGCACTGGCGCATCGCCGCCAATGGTGACGACGCGCTCGCCCCAGCGCACGGTGGCTTGGGCGCTGCGGCGCACGGCCGGCCAGGCGTGCGCAATCAGCAGGTCTTCGCAGGGCAATGCAATATCGCTCATGGCCTCATTTCAGTTCGACGTTCGCCGTGTTGTCGCGGGCGGCCGCCAGGTTCACCGGCCGGCCGCGAAAGCTCAGCTGCGTGCCGGACGCATTGCCCACGCGCACGCGCAGCGGCGCCGGGCCGTCGAGCTCCAGCGATTCGCCGGGCTGCACGATGCGCGCAATCAGCACCTTGCCACGCTCGTCGCTCACCTGCAGCCACGAGGCCGCGCTGGTGCGCACCTGCAATGCCGCCGCGCTGGCCAATGGTGGTGCAACCACCGGCAGCGTGATCGTGGCGGCGGCCGATGCCGCCGGCTCGATCGCCTGCGGCACAGGCAGAGCCACAGGGGCCTGCGACGCGGGGGCTTCGACCGCGGGGGGTGCTGCGGGCGGAACAGCCGGCTGCGCCGCGGGCTGCGATGCCGGCGGCGCGCTGGGTGCCGTGGGCTCGCGCGTCAACACGCCGGGCGGCAGCAGGAAGACCACCAGCGCGGCAATCAGCAGCAGCGCCGTGCCCCACACGACGGGTGAGGCCAGCACCGCCCAATCGCGCGGTTCATGGCGCCCCGGGCGCTCGCGGAAGGGCTCGTTCAGCCCGCTGGCCACGTGCTCGAGGCCGCTCGGGCGCGGCTGCGGCAGGCGCGACAGCACCGGCTCGGCATCGACCTTCAGCACGCGGCACATGGTCTGCGCCAGCGCGCGAGTGAAGGTGGCGTCGGGCAGCTCGTCGTAGCGGTCGGCTTCCAGCAGCTCCAGCTTGCGCTGCGCCACCTTGATGGCGGCGGACATCGCCGCGATGTGCATGCCTTGCGCGATGCGCGCCTCGCGCAGCAGTGCGCCTGCCGTCTTGTCCTTCATCGGCTCGGCCATCGCCGCCTCACTCACCGAAGCGCCCGCCATCGTAGGCCTGCGCCTCGGGCGATTGCGGGAAACGGTTGCGCAGCTGCGTGCCGAACTCGCGCATGCCTTGCGCATTGCCCAGGCGTCGCTCGATGCGCGCGGCCAGCCACAGCGTTTGCGCGCTGACGAAGTCGGCATTGCCGTTGACACGGCGCACGTAGAAGCGCGCACGCTCGTATTCGCCGCGGCGCAGCAGCACCTCGGACAGGTTCACCGCCACCACCGGGTTGGTCGGATCGAGCTCGTAGGCGCGCATCAGCGAGCGCTCGGCTTCGGTGTTCTGCCCGGCGCGCGCCAGGCACACGCCCTGCGCCAGCAGGGTGCGCTGCGCGTCGCGGTACTGCGGCGTCGCCAGCGCCTGCGCGAACAGCGGCGCGGCTTCGCCATAGCGCTTCTGCTGGCAGAGGTACCAGCCATAGTTGTGCAGCGTGTCGGCGTCGCGCGGGCTGAGCTGCAGCGCATGGCGGAAGCTCTCGTCGGCCAGACGCTCCTCGCCCATGCCGGCGTAGATCAGGCCGCGCAGGTTGTAGGCCTCGGCCAGATTGGGATCGAGCGCCAGAGCCTGCTTCACCTCGTCGAGTGCCGTCGTCCTCTGCCCGCGCGAGAAATAGCCCGACGCTAGTTCCACGCGCAGCTGCGCGCGGCGCGCGGTGTCGGTCTGGTCGGAGGCGGTGGTGACGTCTCGGCTCGCATTACTGGGCGGGGCGGCACAGGCGATCAGAAGCAGCGCGAGCGCCAGTGAGGACGCGGCG
This sequence comes from Betaproteobacteria bacterium, assembly GCA_005884255.1. GTDB lineage: Bacteria > Pseudomonadota > Gammaproteobacteria > Burkholderiales > Burkholderiaceae_C > VBDL01. Next base: position 3,432 of record VBDL01000336.1, read on the forward strand.
GAGAGAAGTCGGCGTAGGCTCAAGAGCGGGGCTCCGGCTGTGAGGATGTCTTCGTGTTCTTCACGATGCGCACCGGCGCACGCGTCATGCGCTCGTGGGCGTGCGTGCGGTCCTGCACCTC
>VBDL01000337.1 GCA_005884255.1 Betaproteobacteria bacterium
CGCGCTGCGCTTCGGGGATGTCGTGGCCGAACACATGCACGAGCTCGGCGGCGGGCGCGTCCTTCAGCGTGGCATCGAGCACGAGGCCGTTCGCAGTGAGGTGCGCCCGCCAGGCCAGCGCCACACTGTGAGCGCCCTCGCCGAGCCACAGCGTGCCGTCGAAGCGATCCGCTCCCGCGCGCCGTGCCTGCAAATGCGCGCGCGCCAAGGTCAGCGGCGCGCTGCCGAGCGCGCGCAGGCGCAGGCTGCACGGCGCGCAGTCGGCCTCGAAGCGGCCATCGCTGCGCGCACGCAATTGCCACCGGCCCGCGCTCGTGTCGATGCTGCGGCCGTCGATCAACGAGGCGGCCAGCGGGTGCGTGGCCACACGGATGAGCGCCGGCACGCTGAGCTCGCGCTGCCATGGACCGATCTGCACCACGTGACGCCATTCACCGGAGGCGGGTGTCAGTGCGCGCAGAGCGATGAACAGCAGCAGCGCGGCCAAGACCAGCACGGTGCACAGCAAGGCCGCGAGAGCGAGAGCAAGGCGTCTCATAGCGACTCCACACGCGTGACGGCGCGCCACGGTCCGCTCGATTGGCCAAGCGACGCCGCCCAGAACCAGGCCGACGCGTCGGTGAACGACGCGCCCTGCGAATCGACGATGCGCTCGCACACGCGCACGCGCTTGCCGCCGCGCTCGGCGGCGAAGCAGCGCCACAGCCGATCGTGCACATCGCGCTCCAGCCGCGCATCGGCGATGCGGTAGCCGAGGCCGCGATAGCAGTCGGCGGCCGGGTGCAGCATGCGAGTCGGCCGCTGCACCTCGCGCAGCACCAGCAGCTCGTGGCCGTGATCGAAGCGCGCGACGTGGCCGGGGATCTGCGCGGCGAAGCGTTGCTCCAGCGCCGACATCGCCAGCGGCCGCAGCGGCGTGCCGTCCCACTCGGTGGGCCATTCATGCGCCGTGGCTTCGCGCGGCGCGCGCTCGCCGTGCACCAGCGGCAACAACGCGCAGGCCAGCAGCAGCGCGGCGATGCAGCGCGGCCAGTGCTCGGCGAAGAGCCTTTCAACGCGCCGCATGGCGACCTCCCCTCATCAGCGCAATGACCAGTACGCAGACGGTGGCCAGCGCGAGCAGCCCGATCGCTTCATGCGCCAGCGGCGACAAGCCTTGCGCGCGCGACTCCAGCCCCACCAGCGTGGTGTTGCGCACGATGTTGCCCAGCAGCGCGAGCGGGCCGGCCCACGGCAACCTGCGCAGGAACGTGCCATTGGCAAGACCACTCAAGGCCGCCGTCGCGCAGGCCGCGAAGTAGGCCATCCACGCGAGCTGCACACCGGAGCACGGCGCGTCGACGATCACCAGATGCCCGCGCACCAGCATCGAGGCACCGCTGCGCTCGGCCGCGATGTCGACCAGGTTCAGCAGCCACGCGCTCGCTTCCGCCGTGAGCGCGCGCAGCGGATAGCCGGCATAGAACTGCAGTGACGAGATCAGCGGCAGCGTGAGCAGCAGCAGCCCGGCCGGCGGCAGCCACGCCACGTCATCGGGCAGCCACGCGGCCAGCGCCGCAGCCAGCGCGAGCGCCGCAAGCAGCGCGCCAAGCAGCGGTGGCGCGCCCCACAGTGCCGCGGTGGCGGCCAGCGTGAACAGAGCCGATGCGCCGAGCCAGGGCAGCCGCGGCAGCACGCGCAGACGCGGCGCCACACGCACCGCGAGCAGCGCCAGCACGGCCAGTGCGGCGAGGCCCAGCGGGTCGTCGGAGCCGTCGGTGGCGCGCTGCCACATCCAGCGGCCGTGCGGCCACAGCGCCGCGGCCTGCAGCGCCAGCCAGCCGAGCGGAGCCAAGCGGACACCGCGGATCCGGCTTTGCCGGTCCGCCGCTGTCGCCCCCTCGAAGGGGGCGGCCGAAGGCCGTAGGGGGTGGTCCATGTCACCAGAGACGACGGTCGCACACCGCGGCACCGACGAGCACGACGACCACGAGCAGCGCGAGCCACGCGGCCGGTTCCGGCGTGCTCGGCACCTCGGCGCCGATCGCCGCATCGCTGACGCCTTGCGGCATCGGCGACGGCTGGTCGACCGCGGTGCTGCGCTCGCTGATGCGCACCACATGGTCCACCGCGATGAAGCTGGTGTACTGCGTGAGCAGGCTGTACTTCAGGCCGAGGCCGGTGATCGCGTCGCGCTGCGTGTCACCGCCTTGCAGCGCCTCCTGGTCCGACAGCTGCTGGATGCGTTGGCGCGCCCACAGGTGGCGCAGCGCGACGGCCTGCGTATCGGGCGCCGGTGCCTCGATCACGTCGCGGTAGTCGCCGCTCGCGGTGCGGCCGTCGAGGATCAAGCGGCCAGCGGCACTGCCGCGCCACTTGCCATACACGAGCACCGGGCGGCCGCCGAGCACGTCGGGCAGCTGCGCCGGCTCCACGTCATAGACATCCAATCCTTCGAAGCGCGCCTTCAGCTGTGTGAGCACCGGCGAGTCGATCATGTGGCGCAGGCGTTCGGCCTGCGCGGCGGCTTGGTCGGGCTTGGTCACGATGAACGGCTCGCCCTGGCCGGCGCGCGCGATGCCTTCGATCAGATGGCGGTTCACCGCGGTGCCGATGCCGAAGGCGAACACGTTCGCGCTGCCGAGATTGCGGCGCACCAGCTGGAACACCTCGTTCTCCACCGTCACGTAGCCGTCGGTGACGACGATCACGGTGCGCGACACATCGGGCGATTTCGGCAGCGTGGCCACGCGCTTGAGCGCCGGCACGATCTCGGTGCTGCCGCTGCCGCCCATGCGGTCGATGGTCTGGATCGCGCGCTCGATGTTGGCGCGCGTCGCCGGCACCGACGCGTCGTTGAGCATGCGGTTGCTGCCGGAGAACAGCATCACGTTGAAGCTGTCGCTCGGGCGCAGATGGCCGATCAGCTCGCGCAGCAGCACCTTCGCGGTGTCCAGCGGATAGCCGTGCATCGAGCCGGAGATGTCGACGACGAAGATGTAGTCGCGCGGGTTGATCTGCGACGGCGTGATGGCCTTCGGCGGCTCCACCAGCGCGAGGAAGAAGTTCTCCTCCGGACCCTGGTAAAGCATCAGGCCGGTGGCGGTGCGCTCGCCACCGAGGCGGTAGTCGAGGATGAAGTCGCGGTTGTTGGCGCTGTGGCCGGCGGTGTAGACCTGCACCTGGCGGCCGCCTTCGCCCTGCACTTCGAGCGTGTGCGACGGCGAGCTCACGTCGCTGATCGGCAGCGGCGCGCTCAGTGTGACGTTCATCTCGAGCAAGGTGTTCGACGGCTCACCCGCGTGCAGATAGGGCGACGCCGGGAAGCTGCTGCTGCCGCCGGCATTCGCCGGG
>VBDL01000338.1 GCA_005884255.1 Betaproteobacteria bacterium
AGCACGCGCGGATGGCGCCCGGCGGCATCGAGCCGCAGGCGCTCGGCGATCTGCGCGTCCTGCGCCTCATGAAGGGGATCGCCGCGGCGGGTCAGGTCGTGCAGGAAGAGCACGGCGTCGGCGGCTTCGATCTCGCTCCAGCTGCGCGCGACGCCGATGCGCTCGACCTCGTCGTGCGTGTCGCGCAGCCCGGCGGTGTCGATCACGTGCAGCGGCACGCCTTCGATCTGGATCGTCTCGCGCACCTTGTCGCGCGTGGTGCCGGGAATCGGCGTCACGATGGCCAGCTCGGCGCCGGCCAGCGCATTGAGCAGCGAGCTCTTCCCCACGTTGGGCTGGCCGGCGAGCACGACCTTGATGCCTTCGCGCAACAGTGCGCCCTGGCGCGCATGGTCGAGCACCCCATCGAGCGCGTCCACGGCGTCATCGATCTGCCCGCGCGCATCGGCCTGCTGCAGGAAATCGATCTCTTCGTCGGGAAAGTCCAGCGTCGCTTCGACCAGCATGCGCAGGCGCACCAGGCGGTCGCGCAGACCGCCGATCTCGGTCGAGAAGGCGCCGGCCAGCGAGCGGCTGGCCGACAGCGCCGCGGCTTCGGTGCTGGCATCGATCAGGTCGGCCACGGCCTCGGCCTGCGCCAAGTCGAGCTTGTCGTTGAGAAAGGCGCGCTCGGTGAACTCGCCCGGCTCGGCGATGCGCAGGCCGATATCGCGGCCCGCCTCCAGGCAGCGCGCGAGCAGCAGCTGCAGTACGACCGGCCCGCCGTGCGCCTGCAGCTCGAGCACGTCTTCGCCGGTGTAGGAGTGGGGGGCCGGGAAGTGGATCGCCAGCCCCTGGTCGATCGGCGAGCCATCGGCGGCCTGGAAGGGCAGGTAGCTCGCATGGCGCGGCGCCAGTGCGCCGCCGCACAGCGCATCGATCAGCACGCGCAGATCGCGGCCGGACGCGCGCACGATGCCCACGGCACCGCGCCCGGGCGCGGTGGCGACGGCAACAATGGGCTGGTGGTGGCGCGGCAGCATGCGTCGATTGTCTCGCGCCGCTGCGGCAGTGTTTGGCGCGGGGGGAGCGAGCGGCCGCGCTCGAGAACGGCCGCACTCCACCCCCGACGCGGTCCGGGGATCAGCGCGTGGCGAGGACAGGCCGCGCGCTGACCGGTGACGGGCGTCGGGAACCCCGCACTCGCTTTATCGGACACTTCGCGCGCCGCCTCAAGCGGCGCGTGCGTGAACTATTTGGTGACACCCAGCCGTTTGTTGATGACCCACTGCTGCGCGATCGACAGCAGGTTGTTCGTCACCCAGTACAGCACCAGGCCGGCGGGGAAGAGGAAGAACATCACCGAGAACACCAGCGGCATGATCCACATCATCCGCGCCTGCACCGGGTCCGGCGGCGTCGGGTTCAGCCAGGTCTGCAGCAGCGTCGACGCCGTCATCACGATCGGCAGGATGTAGTAGGGGTCCTTCGCCGACAGGTCGGTGATCCAGCCCACCCACGGCGCATTGCGCATCTCCACGCTGGACAGCAGCACCGAATACAGCGCGATGAAGAACGGGATCTGCACGAGGATCGGCAGGCAGCTGCCGAAGGGGTTGACCTTCTCCTCGCGGTAGATGCGCATCATCTCCTGCTGCATCTGCTGCGGCTTGTCCTTCAGCCGCTCGCGCATCTCCATCACGCGCGGGTTGATGGCCTTCATCTTGGCCATCGAGCGGTAGGCGCTGGCGTTGAGCCAGAAGAACGCCGCCTTCAGCAGCACGACGAGCGCGACGATGGCCCAGCCCCAGTTGCCGATCAGCTTGTGCATCTGCTCGAGCAGCCAGAACATCGGCTTGGCGAGCACGGTGAAGATGCCGTAGTCGCGCACCAGGTCCAGTCCTTCGGCGGTGGCCGCCAGCGTGCGCTCTTCCTGCGGGCCGGCGTACAGCGGCGTGTCGAAGCTCTGCGTCGCGCCGGGCGCGATGCTGCCCAGCGTGAACAGCATGCCCACCGCGTACTCGTTGGTGTCGACCTTGCGCGTGTAGAACTCGCGCGGCGCCTTCTGGTTGTGCAGCCAGGCGCTGGCGTAGTAGTGCTGCAGCATCGCGACCCAGCCGTTGTCGGCCGACTTG
>VBDL01000024.1 GCA_005884255.1 Betaproteobacteria bacterium
CCTATGCGCACCTGTGGGTCAGCGACACCGGCATCGGCATGGATGCCGCGCTGCGCGAGCGCATCTTCGAGCCCTTCTTCACCACCAAGCCGGTGGGCCAGGGCACGGGGCTCGGGCTCTCGGTGGTGCACGGCATTCTCACGGCGCACCACGGCGCCATCGCGGTGGACAGCACGCCGGGGCAAGGCAGCACCTTCCACCTGTACTTCCCGGCGGTGGAGTCGCCCATCGACGCCGCGCAGGCGCCCGCCACGTTGCCGCTGCCGCCGCGCGGCCACGGCGAGCATGTGCTGTATGTCGACGACGACGAGACGATGGTGGTGCTGGTGGAGCGCCTGCTCGAGCGCTCGGGCTACCGCGTCAGCGGTTATCACGACGCGCACCAGGCCATCGAGGCGGTGCGCGACAACCCCCAGGGCTTCGACTTCGTCGTCACCGACTTCAACATGCCGGACTGCTCCGGCCTCGAGGTCGCGCATGAGCTGGCCGGCATCCGCCCCGAGCTGCCGGTGGTGATCAGCTCCGGCTACATCACCGACGAGCTGCGCGCCGAGGCGCTCGATGCCGGCGTGCGCGGCCTGCTGGAGAAGCAGAACACCTTCGAGGAGCTCGGCAAGCTGGTGGCGCAGATCCTGGCGCGGCCGCGCTGATTCTCACTTCGCCATCAACTCGGTCTGCATTTGCGATTCGAGCGCGATGCTGTGCGCGAAGTCGGCCAGACTCATCTGTTTCAGCACGCGCTTGAAGCGGCTCGCCACACGCGGGTCGAGCGCGGCCAGGCGGCCCGCCAGCTGCAGCGCCTCGTCGTCTAGCGACGCATCGTCGACAACGCGCGACACCAGCCCCCAGCGCTCGGCCTGCTCGGCCGAGAATTCCTCGCCCAGAAGCAGCAGCGCCTTCGCACGCATCAAGCCGGCCACACGCGGCAGCACGCTGGTGATGCCGCCGGTGACGAACACGCCGATGTTCGCCTCGGGCAGCTTGAAGCGCGCGCTGCGCGCGGCGACGACGAGGTCGGTGTCGAGCATCCATTCGACGCCGGCGCCCACCACCCAGCCATGCACCGCGCAGGCGATGGGCTTGCTGCATTCGACCATGGCGCGAGAGACACCCTGCACGAGTTCCAGGATCTCCGGCGTCGGCGGCTCGCTGATGTCGCGCCCGGCGCAGAAGGCGCGCCCGGCGCCGCGCAGCAGCAGCGCGCGCACCTGCGGGTCGGCGTCGGCATCGCGCAAGGCCTGCAGCAGCGCGCGCGCCGTGGGCTCGTCGATGGCGTTGAGCCGTTGCGGGCGGTTCAGCGTGAGCGTCAGCACACCGTCGGCAAGTTCGCTTTGCATGGCAGTTTCCTCGTGGTCACAACGTCAGCAGCAGGTCGGCGCGCTCGCGCGTCAGCGCAATGCGCCGTGCGTTCGGCTCGTCGGTGCTCGCGACCCAGTCGCGCGCGGCCTCGAGCGATCGGCCGAAGCGCATGTGCCGCTGCACCAGCCGCTCGCGGCGCAGCGCGTCGTCGACATCGACGTACCAGACTTCGTCGAGCAGCGGCCGCACGTCGCGCCATGGGCCGTCGTCGAGCAGCAGGTAATTGCCCTCGGTGATGACCAGCGGCACTTGCGACGGCACGGCAATCGCGCCGGCCACGGCTTCCTCGATGTCGCGGTGGAACTCCGGCGCGTAGACGACCGCGCCGGCACGCTGAGCCTTCAACCGCTGCAGCAAAGCAACGTAACCGGCGCTATCGAAGGTATCGGGCGCGCCCTTGCGATCGGCGCGGCCCAGGCGCGCCAGCTCGGCATTGGCGAGATGAAAGCCGTCCATCGGCACGACGATGGCGCGCCCGGGCAAGGCCTCCAGCAGCGCCTGCGCCAGGGTGGACTTGCCGCCGCCCGGCGGCCCGGTGAGGCCCAGCAGCTTGCGCCCGCCATCGGCGAGCAGGGCCTCGACGCGGCCTATACATTCGGCAAGAACAGGGAGATGCATGGCCTCCATTGTGGTTCATGCACACTGGGCCATGACCTCCAACCGCCCCTCCCCGGGCACCAAGCAGCCTCCGCCGAAGCACGAGGAAGACCTGATCGACGAAGCCGTCGAAGAGAGCTTCCCCGCCAGCGACCCACCGGCCATCAGCCCGCGCCGCGAGCCGGTCGCGCCGAAGCCGGGGCAACCGCCTCGCCGCGACACCGGGACGCCGCAGCGCGGCCGCTGACGTGGCGCTGAACGCGGGGCGCCGATGCCCGCCGTCGAGTTCCGCTTCTACGAGGAGCTGAACGACTTCTTGCCGCGCGAGCGCAGCAAGCGCAGCTTCCATGTCGACTGCGCGCGCGACGCCAACGTCAAGCACGCGATCGAGGCACTGGGCGTGCCGCACACGGAAGTGGAACTGGTGCTGGTCAACGGCGAATCGGTGGGCTTCGAGCATGCACTGCGAGACGGCGACCGCGTCAGCGTCTATCCGCAGTTCGAGGCCTTCGATGTGCGCCCGCTGCTGCGCGTGCGCACTGCGCCCTTGCGTGATACGCGCTTCATCGCCGATGCGCACCTGGGGCGCCTCGCGCGCTACTTGCGTTTTCTCGGCTACGACACGCTGTACCGCAACGCGTGGAGCGATCGCGAGCTGGTGGCGCTGGCCGTTGCCGAGCAGCGCATCCTGCTCACGCGCGACCGTGCCGCGCTGATGCACCGCGCGCTGACGCACGGCTGCTACCTGCGCGAGGACGAACCGCTCGCGCAGCTGGCGGCACTGGCACAACGGCTGGACTTGAGCGTCGATCCCGCTCGCGCCGGCCGCTGCACGATGTGCAACGAGCTACTCGCGGCGGTGGCGAAGTCGGAGGTTGCCGACCGTCTGTTGCCGGCCACACGCGCGCAGCACGAGCAGTTCTGGCGCTGCCCGTCATGCGAGCGCGTGTACTGGCGGGGCTCGCACTGGCAGCGCTTGCGGCGCAGCGTGGATGCAGCGTTGGGCCTGGGAGCGCCGGGCCGCCCCAAGCCCCGGGCCGTCCCCTCGGGGGACCGGCTGCGGTAATCCGCCGCCGAGGGGTCGTCATCTAGGCGGGAACCAGTTCGCTCAGCGCCGAACGAATCGAGCGAATGCTGTTGAACACGTTGCGCTTGAGCATGTGGTCGGGGAACTCGATGTCGAATTCGCCTTCGAGCGCGAGCATCACGTTCACGCTGGCGTGCGAGGTCATGCCGGCCTGATACAGGTCGGTGTCGACGCCGATCTGCCGGGCGTCCTGGCCGAGTCGGCCATGGGCGGCCAGCACACCGCGGATTTGCTCGTCGAGGGGGTGGTGGTCGCTCATGGGATTCGAGGGTTCTAGGAATGCTCGGGGCGCAGCGCCGTGACCACGGCCGTGGCGTAGTCGCCGTCGTGGCTGAGGCTCAGCGCGATCTCGCCGGCGCCGCGTTCGGCGGCCAGGGCGGCGGCCTTGCCGTGGAGTTCGAGGCGGCAGGCACCGCCGGCCAGCTTGCGGACCTCGATATCGCGCCAGTCGACGCCCTCGTTGCCGAGGTCGAAGGCCTTCAGTGCGGCCTCCTTGGCGGCGAAGCGGGCCGCCAAGCGCTCGGCGGCCAGGCCGGTGCCCTGCTGCGCATAGGCGATCTCCCGCGGCGTGAAAAGGCGGTGCATGAAGCGATCGCCGAAGCGCTCCAGCGACTGCGCGATGCGGCTGATCTGCACGACGTCGATGCCCACGCGCAGGCGTCCGCCGTGCAGCAGCGCGTCATCGAACGTCGTCATTGGCATGGGGGATGGTCCGGCAGGGTTTCGGAAGCAAAGATGAGCAATTATCGAACCCGCGATACCGCCCTGTGATCCCCCTAGGACCCATGAACGAGGGGGCCCCGGATGCGTGTTTCGCGCACACTGTCTCACGCGCGCAGTACAGGCGGCGCTATGCTCGGCCGACGTGAGGAGCGATATGCCATGAAGCAAGCCGGTCCGGACTTCGAGTCGCTGTTGAGCGCCGTCAAAGGTATCGCCGCCGACGTGGCCGCACGCCACGCGGCCGACGTCGATGCGCAAGCGCGTTTCCCGCACGAAACGGTCGATGCGCTCAAGCGCAGCCAGCTGATGTCGGCGCCGGTGCCGAGGATCCTCGGCGGCAGCGGCTGCACGATGCGCGAGCTGGCGCTGCTGTGCGCCACGCTGGCCCAAGCCTGCGGTTCGAGCGCCATGGTGCTGGCCATGCACTACATCCAGGTCGCCTGCATCGCCCGCCACGCCGGCGACAGCCGCTTCTTCGCGGGCTACCTGCGCGAGCTGGTCGAGCAGCAATACGTGCTGGCCTCGATGACTTCCGAGGTCGGCACCTTCGGCGACACGCGCTCGAGCATCTGCGCGGTCGAGGTCAATGGTGACCGCTTCGTGCTCAACAAGGACGCCACCACCGGCTCCTACTGCGCCCAGGCCGACGCCATCCTCGTGACCTGCCGCCGTGCGCCCGACGCGCCGAAGAGCGACCAGGTGCTGGTGCTGGTGCGCAAGGCCGACTACACGCTGAAGCAGACCACCAGCTGGGACACCATGGGCATGCGCGGCACCTGCAGCCCGGGCTTCCGGCTCGAGTCGCAAGGCCATGTCGACCAGATCGTGCCCGGCTCGTTCGCCGACAGCTCGGCGCAGACCATGGTGCCCTATTCGCACATCTTGTGGTCGTCCCTGTGGTGGGGCATTGCCGCCGATGCGGTCGGCCGTGCCGCCACCTACGTGCGCGGCGATGCGCGCAAGAACCCGGGCGTGGTGCCGCCCACGGCCACGCGGTTGGCCGAGGTGTCGGTGCAGTTGCAGGCGATGCGCCACAACTGGCTGGCGCTGGCGCAGGAGTTCGACGACACCACCGCGCACCCCGACGGCATGCAGGAGCTCTTGAGCATTGGCTGGGCGCTGAAGATGAACCACCTGAAGACCGCCGCATCCGAGGCCGCGCCCCAGATCGTGCATCGCGCGCTGCAGATCGTCGGCATCCTCGGCTACAAGAACGACAGCCCGTTCAGCCTCGGCCGCCACTACCGCGACAGCCTGTCGGCGGCGCTGATGATCTCCAACGAGCGCATCGCGGCGAAGAGCGCGTCGATGCTTCTCGTATTCAAGGACGACTGAAGATGGAATACGACATCCAGTCCTTCTACGACGGCCTCGTCGCGCACGGCCTGATCATCCCGGTCGGCGTGCAAGGCGCCTTCGGCCGCGGCGCGGTGTTCGAAGACGTGCTCGAGCGCTTCAACGAGGCCGTGAGCCGTCTGTCGCACGACGACGGCGCCGAGGTCTACACCTTCCCGCCGGTGATCGACCGCAGCGTGCTCGAGCGCGTGCACTACCTCGATTCCTTCCCGCACCTGTGCGGCGCGATCCACAGCTTCTTCGGCACGGCGATCCAGGCGCTGGCGCTGGCCGAGCGCGCGAACTCCGGCCAGCCCTGGGGCGAGATGCTCGGGCAGACCGGCGTCGTGCTCAACCCCGCAGCCTGCTATCCCGTGTACCCGAGCTTCGCCGGCACGCTGCCCGCACAAGGCCGACTGGTGACGATGCTCAACTGGGTGTATCGCCATGAGCCCTCGCCCGAGCCGACGCGCATGCAGTCGTTCCGCGTGCGCGAGTTCGTACGTGCGGGTACGCCGGACCAGGTGATCGAGTGGCGCGACATGTGGCTGCAGCGCGGGCTCGACTTGCTGCAATCGCTCGGCCTGCCGGCCAAGGCCGATCTTGCGTCCGATCCCTTCTTCGGCCGCGGCGGCAAGGTGCTGGCCAACGCGCAGCGCGAGCAGAAGCTGAAGTTCGAGGTGCTGGTGCCGGTGATCTCGCTCGACGACCCCACCGCCTGCTGCTCCTTCAACTACCACCAGGACCACTTCGGCAGCACCTTCGGCATCAACACCGGCGACGGCGCCGTGGCTCACACCGCGTGCCTCGGCTTCGGGCTCGAGCGCGTGACGATGGCGCTGTTCAAGCAGCACGGCTTCGAGCCGAAGAAGTGGCCGGCCGACGTGCGGTCCAAACTCTGGCAATGAGTCGAGTCACTGCCCTGCCCGGCCTGCAAGCCGCCGGCTACGCGCGCCATGCGCTGCATGCCGAAGGCTGCACCTGGCTCGAGAAGAACTGCTACGTCGACATCTGGATCGAGCTGCTGCATGCGCTGAAGCTCGAGCCGCTGGCGATGCTGCCGTTCACGCTGGCCGTCGATTTCGAAGGCGACCAATGGACCTTCTTCAAGCCCAAGCACGAGGAGTTGCGCGCGCTGTACGGCATCGACGTGCAGGAGATGACAGTGTGGCGGCCGCTCGTCGAGCACGCGGTCGACCATCTGGCCGAAGGCAAGTTCATCAGCACCGAGGCCGATGCCTGGTGGCTGCCCGACACCGCCGGCACCGACTACCGCACGCAGCACACGAAGACCACCATCGTGCTGGCCGAGATCGATGTCCAGGCACAGCGCCTGGGCTATTTCCACAATGCCGGCTACTTCGAGCTCGACGGTGAGGACTTCCGCGCGCTGTTCCGCATCGGGGCGGAGCCCGATCCCGCGTTCATGCCCTTGTTCGCCGAGCTGGTGCGCGCCGATCGCATCGAGCATCGGCCAGGGCGTGAACTGGCCGCGATGTCGCATGAGCTGCTGCTGCGGCACCTCGCGCGCCGGCCGACGACCAACCCGGTGCGCCGCTTTGCCGCAAGGTTTTCACGCGAACTGCCCGAGTTGCAGGAGCGCGGACTGGTGCACTACCACGCCTGGGCCTTCGCAACGATCCGCCAGCTGGGCGCTGCCTTCGAGCTGGCGGCCGAGCACCTGAAGTGGCTGCAGCGCGAAGGCATCGCAATGCCCAGCGAGGCCATCGGCGCCTTCGCCGCGATCGCCGAGGGCAACAAGACGCTGATCCTCAAGGCTGCGCGCGCCGTCAATGCCAAGCGCGCCTTCGATGCCGCGCCGGCCTTCGATGAGATGGCCGCTGCGTGGGACGCCGGGATGGCGGCGCTGGATCGCCTGTAGGGTGTGGGCTTCAGCCCACCAAGCCGCGTGGGCTGAAGCCCACCCTACGCCCGCGCGGCGTTATCCGCGATGCCTTGCGCAAGGCGCGGCATCAGCTGCACCGGCAGGTCGTGGCCCATGCCGTCGATCAGGTCCAGCGTCGCGCCCTCGATCTTCGATTGCAGGTCGTGAGCAGCCGCACAGGGCACGAGCGGATCCTCGCGCCCGTGCATCACATGCGTCGGGATGCGCATGCGTGACAGCAGCGGCGAGCGATCGCCGTCGGCGGCCACCGCGAGCAGCTGGCGCGCGCTGCCCGCCGGCCGCCAAGCGCGGTGCACCGCCGTCTCGACGCGATGGCGGAGTTGCGCTGGCGGGCTCGGGAAGCCCGGGCTGCCGATCAGCATCAGGAACGCTTCGAGGTGCGACACGACGCCGTCGCGCCCCGCCCCGCGCGGCGGCCGCGAGATCAGCGCGCGCCGCACATGCGGCCGCGCCTGCGGGAGATGGCGCGCACCCGAGGTGGTCATCACCAGCGTCTGGCTCTTCACGCGCTGCGGATGCCGCGCGGCGAGTTGCTGCGCGATCATGCCGCCCATCGACACGCCGCACACATGCGCGCGCGCAATGCCCAGCGCGTCGAGCACGCCGACCGCATCGCCGGCCATGTCGTGCAGGCCGTAGGGCGCCGCCACCGGCAGGCGCATCGTGTACTTCAGGCCCGCCCAGGCGAGGTTCGGCACGCCGAGCTCGTCGAACCCCTGGCTCAAGCCCACGTCGCGGTTGTCGAAGCGGATCACGCGGAAGCCCAGGGCCACCAGCCGCTGCACCAGCTCGTCGGGCCAGGCGATCAGCTGCATGCCCAGCCCCATGATCAGCAGCAGCGGCTCGCCGTTGGTCGGGCCGTGGTCCTCGACCTCGATGGCAATGCCGTTGGCGCTGAGCTGCATGGCTAGACCATCGGCGGCTCGGTGCGGAAGAACAGGCGCCGCAGGCCGTTCGCGTCGAAGCGCTGCCACTTCGCCGGGTCCTGCGCCAGGCGGTCGGCGATGGCGTAGAGAACCAGCGGATTGAGGCCCATGCCCACGTGGCTGGCCGCTGGCACTTCGATGTTCTCGGCCAGCGGCCCGTCGTCGTTGAGGCTGCACTGCCACGCCACGACGCCGTCGCTGCGCGAGTAGATCGACGTGGTTGGCACCGGGGGTGCTTCGCGCAGCTGCGCCCGCAGCTCGGGATCGTGCGCCGACTTGCCGCTGACCAGCTCGAACAGCCGCCAGGCATTCGTGGCCCTCGGGTGGCCGGCGAACGGCGAGCCGAGCGTGATCACGCAGCGCACGCATTCGGGCATCGCCTTGGCGAGCTCGCGCGCATAGACGCCGCCGAGGCTCCAGCCCACCAGGCTCACGGCGCGGCCGTGTCGCTCGGCGATGTTGCGCACCAGCGCCTCGCAGCCCTCGATCACGCCGTCGCGCGGGCCGAAGTTGAAGCCCTGCTCCCACGGGTACGGCGTGTAGCCGCGCGCGCGCAGGAAGTTGCGCATCGGCAGTGTGGTGAAGTCCGACACCGCGAGGCCGGGGAACACGATCACCGGGTGATCGTCGCCTGCCGGCAGGCGGTTGAACCAGGGTGTGGCGGCCAGCGTCGCCGCGTATTCCCACGGCGCTCGGCCTTCGAGCATCAGCAACAAGGGGCCCGGCGCTTTCAGAGCGCTGTCTTCAATCGTGTGGCTGCCGTTCATGCGGAGGCCGCGCCCAACACGCGGCCGCTCAGTGGTTGTGCGGTCGATGTTAGCCGCCCCGCACTCGCTTGGCTGGAGCACTAGCCCTAGCGTTGACACGGAGGGCGGGTCTCGCCCGCGCGACAAGTTTCCCGGCAGTAGCAGCAATCGCCGTACCCGCTTTCACGCTGCGCGTGACGCGCCCCACCCCATTGCCGACGGCGCCGCGCACGCGCTGGACGACGCCGCGCTTCGCCGGCTGGGCCGGCTCCTCTTCGGGCAGCGCACGCAGGTCGTCCAGCGCGACGCCGAGCCCATCGGCCAGCTCGCGCACCTCGGGCATCGCCTTCGCGCACGCCATCAGCCCGAAGTCGAGCGATTCGTTGTAGCTCTGCACCGTGATGTTCAGCGCCACGCCGTGCACGACGATCGATGTCGGATAGATGGCGAGGATGCGCGCGCCCGCCATGTACAGCGGCATCAGCGGGCCCGGCACGTTGGAGATCGCCACGTTGGCCAGCGGCGGCAGGCGGTCGGCCACCTTGGCGCGGCCGTACAGCGCGGCGCCGGCCTCCATCAGCCACGGCACGCCGATCGACGGGAAATCGGTGGGCAGCAGGCTCTTCACGCTGCCCATCGTGGCCTTCATCGCCGCCGTGGCGGCCTTGATGTGCGCCAGCCGCCTGGCCGGATCGGCAATGTTGGTGCCCAGGCTCACGAGGCTGATTGACGCCTGGTTGTTGGCCGTGGTGTCGCCGGCCTCGCGCAGCGAGATCGGGACGCCGGCCATCATCGACTTGCGCGGCAGCGGGCCGTGGCGCCCGAAGTGGCGGCGCAGCGCGGTGCTGCACAGCCACAGCACCAGGTCGTTCAGCGTCGCGCCGTGGCGGCGCCTCAGCGCCTTCAGCTCGGCCAGCGGCAGCGACACGCCGGCAAACGCCCGCTCGTTGCTCACCGAGGCGTTCAGCCGCGTGCGCGGCGCGAGCGCCAGGTTGGCGCTCTTGCTGGCGCCGGTGCGCTTCAAGGCCTGCGCCGCCGCGCCGGACAGCGTACCCACCGCGCTCGGCAGCGCACGCAGCATCTGCGCCACTTGCGCCAGCTGGTGCGACACCGCGCCGCCGATCATCTCGGCCGTGCCGAGCTCGAACTTCTTCGTTCTCGCGGATTTGCCCTTCGCGTCGATGCTGCGTGGCGTCGGGCTCACGTCGAGCAGCGCATTGGCCAGCGCCACCGCGGCCTGGCCATCGACCGCCGCGTGATGCACCTGCGCATACAGCCCGACGCGCTTGCGCCCTTCCGGCCCCGGCGCCAGGCCTTCGAAGACGTGGAACTTCCACAGCGGGCGGCTGCGATCGAGCAGCACCGGGTGCAGCAGGCCGACCTGCGCTTCGAGCTCCGCCTGGCCGCTGCCTTTGGGCAGCTTGATCTCGACGATGTGCTGGTCGAGATCGGGCTCGGCATCGACCCACACCGGGTTCGCGATGTTCAGCGGCATCCACCACAGACGGCGGCGCAGCGGCCCCATCAGCGGCAGCCGCGTTGCGACGTGCTTGCGCAGGTCGCGCACGAAGCGGCCCTTGTAGCCCGCGGGCAGCTCGTAGAGGTGCAGTGCGCCGACGTGCATCGGCATCTCGGGCGTCTCCAGGTAGAGGAAGGACGCGTCCAGCCCTGAGAGTTGCTTCATCGGCCGATGCTAGGCCGGTGCGCCGAGGGCGCGGGCCCGGATATGCCCTAAGCGTCGCCCTCAAGGTTCATCGGCCCGCCCGAGTGTCAGCAGCAGCTGCTCGTGCATCGCCTGCGCAGCCTCCGAGGCCGCCGACGCGCGGCTGCGCAGCACGACGACATCCAGCGGCGGCAAGGCCGGCAAGCCGTGGCGCTTGTCGAGCACCATCAGGCCGGCGGGCACGCTGCAGCGCGTGAGCACCGCCACCGCGAGCCCGCTCTCCGCGGCGGCGATCTGGCCTGCGAGGCTCGGGCTGTGATAAACGACGCGATGCAAGCGCCGCTGCGCGGCCAGCGCGGCCGTCACCAGCTTGCGCGCGCGGCTGCCCGGCTCGTACAGCGCCAGCGGCAACGGCTCGCGCCGCCACGCTTGGTGCGCTGCCGCGGCCACCCACACCAGCGGCTCGCGGAACAACAGGCTGCCGGTGCCTGCGCGATCGCGCGTGGCGAGCGCGAGGTCGATCTCGCCGCGCCGCAGCTTGGGCACCAGCGACGTGGACTGCTCGCACACCAGCGACAGCTCGACCTGCGGGTGGCGGGCCGCGAACGCGCGCAGCACCGGCGCGAGGTAGGCCACGGCATAGTCATCGGGCACGCCGAGCACGACACGGCCCAGCACCGCGGGGCCATGCAAGGCCTGCTGCGCAGCATGATGCGCTTCGAGCAGGCCACGCGCATGCGGCAGCAACAATCGCCCAGTGGCAGTGAGCGCGAGGTGGCGCGCATCGCGCGTCAGCAACGGGCGGCCCACCGCCGCTTCGAGCTTCTTCAGCTGCATGCTCAGCGCCGACTGCGAGCGATGCAGCTGCGGCGCCGCCGCGGTCAGCGAGCCGGCATCGACCACCGAGACGAAGCTGCGCAGCCAGTCGAGCTGCAGGTCTTGCGAGTGAAGGGAGTGAAGGGCTTCCATCACGAAATCGAATTCATCGAGTCAGAAGTATGCGCTTTGCAGAATCATCGGTGCCGGCCACAGTGGCGCCATGGAGACCCCCACCGTTTCGTCGCGCCGGCATGGCGTTGTCTTGATGGTCGTCGGCGGCATGCTGCTGGGCACGCTCGGCGTGTTCGTCGAGGAGGCCGCCGTCCATCCGCTCACCGCCGTGTGGTTCCGCTGTGCCTTCGGCGTTCTCGCGCTGCTCGCCTGGGGCTTCGGCCGCGGCCGGCTGGCGGAGCTGCGCCTGCCCAAGCGCGCCGCGCTGCTGGCGGTGGCCGGCGGGCTGCTGATGCTGCTGAACTGGGCGCTCTTCTTCGCCGCCATTCAGCGCACGTCGATCGCGCTGGCCACCGTCGTCTTCCACGTGCAGCCGCTGTGGGTGCTCGTCTTCGGCATGCTGTGGCTGGGCGAGCCGGTGTCGCTGCGTCGCATCGCGGCATTGCTGGTCGCCCTGCTCGGCCTGGGCTTGGCCACGGGGCTCTTCACCGGTCCGCAGGATGCGCCGCGCGAATCCTTGACGTGGGGGCTGGCCTGCGCCATCGGCGGCTCGCTGAGCTATGCGGCAGTGACCTTGCTCGCCAAGCTGCAGCGCGGCGTGAGCTCGTACGCGCTGGCCACATGGCAATGCGGCGTCGGCACCATCGTGCTGGCGGCCTGGCCGTGGCTGCACGGCTGGCCGCAGGCCGCGGCCGCCTGGGGCTGGCTCGCCGGCCTCGGCGTGCTGCACACGGCGCTGGCCTATGTGCTGCTGTACGGCGGCATGCAGCGGCTGCCGGCCTCGCAGATCGCGCCGCTGCAGTTCGTCTACCCGGCGTGCGCGGTGCTCGTCGATGCCGCAGTCTATGGCCGGGTGCTGGGGCCGCTGCAGCTGCTGGGCGTGGCCTTGCTGGGCGCGGCGCTGTGGTCCGCGCGGCCAGATGCCAGTGAAGCCCCTACAAATCGCGCAACGGGTGGGCGTGCGCCGGCCAGGGGCTGACGAAGAAGGCTTCGACCATCGCCGGCGTCACGTCTTCGATGCGCGCCGGGTTCCAGCGCGGGCTGTGGTCCTTGTC
>VBDL01000331.1 GCA_005884255.1 Betaproteobacteria bacterium
CAGCAGCACCAGCGGGTTCACGCTGCTCATCTCGGCGTAGACGGGTATCGGCACCGGGCGCGCCGCGGCGATGCGCATCAGCGCGAGGCCCCCGGCGCGCGAGCCGGTGAAGCCCACGGCCTGGATCGCGGGGTGCGCGACCAGCGCCGCGCCGACGTCGTGCCCGGCATCGAAGAGCAGCGAGAACACGCCTTCGTGCAGCCCCGTGTCGCGCACGGCCGCTTGCACCGCACGGCCGGCCAGTTCCGACGTGCCAGGATGCGCCGGGTGCGCCTTCACCACCACTGGGCAGCCCGCTGCCAGCGCCGCGGCCGTGTCGCCGCCGGCGACCGAGAAGGCGAGTGGGAAGTTGCTGGCGCCGAACACCGCGACCGGCCCGACGGCCACGCGCATGAAGCGCACATCGGTGCGAGGCGGCTGGCGTTCGGGCAGCGCGGGCTCGATGCGCGCGTCGAGCGCGATGCCGCTGCGCACCAGCGTGGCGAACAGGCGCAATTGGCCCACCGTCCTCGCGATCTCGCCTTCGAGGCGCGGGCGCGGCAGTCCCGTCTCGCGCATGGCCCGCTCGATGAGCGGCTCGCCGATGTCGAGCACGCGCTGTGCGATGCGCTCGAGCAGCTCGGCGCGCGCGATGAGCGGCAGCGCCGAGAGCGACTCGAAGGCCGCTTCCGCCAGCGCACAGGCGCGCTCCACATCCGCGCCGCTCGCGCTGCGGAACACGGGCGCGGCAATCTCGTCGCCCGCGCTCGCATCGATGCCGCGGAAGGCGGCGCCGACACCCGGGCTGGCGTGCGCGCCGATCAGCAGCTCGCCGGTGAGCGTCACAGCACCGACCGGTATTCGGCAGGACGCGTGGCCAGCGCCTTGGCGACGATGCGCTCCACCGCCGCGCGCTCCTCGCCGACGAGGGGCAGGCGGGGACGGCGCATGTGCTCGGTGCCCACGCCCACGAGCGCATCGATCAGCTTGAGGTTCTGCACCAGCTTGGTCGAGACATCCAGGTGCAGCATCGGCGTCATCCACTGGTACAGCTTCAGCGCCTCGGCAAAGCGGCCGGCCTTCATCAGGTCGTACAGCGCCACCGTCTCGCGCGGGAAGGCGCAGCCCACGCCGGCCAGCAGACCATCGCAGCCCAGCGCCAGCGCCTCGTAGGCGAGATCGTCGACGCCGCAGAAGAGCTGATAGCGGTCGCCCACGGTGTTGCGCAGGTCGGTGATGCGGCGCACGTTGTCCGTGCTCTCCTTGATCGCCGCGATCCATGGGCAGTCGGCCAGCTCCGCCATGTGCTCGGGCTTCAAGTCCACGCGGTAGGCGACCGGGTTGTTGTAGACCATCACCGGCTTCTGCGCCGCCTCGGCCATCGTGCGCACGTTGAGCATCGCCTCGCGCGCATCGGCCACGTAGATCACCGATGGCATCACCATGAAGCCGGCCACGCCGAGCTTGTTGGCGCCGGCGATGTAGCGCAGCGCCTCGCGCGTGCTCGTCTCCGACACATTGGCCAGCACCGGGATGCGGCCGTTCGCCGCCTCCAGCGCGATCTGCGCCACCCGCAGCTTCTCTTCCAGCGACAAGGTGCTGGCCTCGCCGAGCGAGCCGCAGGTCACCAGGCCGTGGATGCCGTTGCGGATCTGGAAGTCGATGTGGCGCGCGGTGCCTTCGGCATCGATCGACTCATCGGGGTGGAACTTGGTGGTGATGGCGGGGAAGATGCCTTGCCAACGCGGGTTGCTCACGGGGATGCTCCTGGCGGGATGAAGTGCGTTTTAAATATATTTGCAAGATATGCGAAGTATCTTACACGGCTGCGCGCGGATTGCAAATCGAAAAAGGCCTGGTGCCGGAAGCGGGCTCGGCGAGCCGCCACAATGACCGTCATGCAGGCTGACTTCCACCCAGCCGTAGCCGGCTGGTTCCATGCGCGCTTCGGCGCGCCGACCGAAGTGCAGACGCGCGCCTGGGACCACACCACGCTGCGCCGCCACGCACTGATCGCCGCGCCCACCGGCTCGGGCAAGACGCTGGCCGCCTTCCTCTCCGCCATCAACGAGCTGGTGTTGCAGGGGCTGTCCGAGGGCCTCGCCGACGAGGTGCATGTGCTCTACGTGTCGCCGCTGAAGGCGCTGTCGAACGACATCCGCAAGAACCTGCAGGAGCCGCTGGCCGGCATCCGCAACGGCCTCATCGAGATGGGGCTGCCCGACGTCGGCATCCGCGATGCCGTGCGCACCGGCGACACGCCGGCCGCCGAGCGCGAGCGCATGCGGCGCACGCCGCCGCACATCCTGGTGACGACGCCGGAGTCGCTGTACATCCTGCTCACGTCGGACTCCGGCCGCGCGATGCTGAAGTCGGTGAAGAGCGTGATCGTCGACGAGCTGCACGCGGTGGCGGGCAGCAAGCGCGGCGCACACCTGATGCTCACTTTGGAGCGGCTGGAGGCGCTCACCGCGCGGCCGCCGGTGCGCATCGGGCTGTCGGCCACCGTGAAGCCGCTGGACGCGATGGCGCGCTTTCTTCTGGGTCAGCGCGATGAACCTGTGGCCATCATCGATGCCGGCCACATCCGCGAGCGCGACCTCGCGCTCGAAGTGCCGCGCGCGCCGCTCGCCGCGGTGATGGCCAACGAGGTGTGGGGCGAGATGTACGACCGGCTGGCCGAGCTGATCCGCCAGCACCGCACGACGCTGATCTTCGTCAACCAGCGGCGCATCGCCGAGCGCTGCGCGCGCCATCTGGCCGAGCGCCTCGGCGAGGAGCACGTGACGGCGCACCACGGCAGCCTCGCGCGCGAGCACCGGCTGAAGGCCGAGCAGCGCCTGAAGGCGGGCGAGCTGAAGGCGCTGGTGGCCACCAGCTCGCTCGAGCTCGGCATCGACATCGGTGAGATCGATCTCGTGTGCCAGCTCGGCTCGCCCCGCGCGGTGAACGCTTTCCTGCAGCGCGTCGGGCGCGCCGGCCATGCGATCGGAGCAATCCCGAAGGGGCGGCTGTTCCCGCTGTCGCTCGACGACCTGCTCGAATGCGCTGCGCTGCTCGATGCGGTGCAGCGCGGCGAGCTCGATCGCATCCGCACGCCGGAGAAACCGCTGGACGTACTGGCGCAGCAGATCGTCGCTGAAACAGCTTGCCGCGAATGGCCGCTGCAGGCGCTGTTCGACGCCTTGCGCCGCGCCGAGCCCTATCGCGCGCTGACGCTGAGCGAGTTCGAGCAGCTGGTGCAGATGCTGGCCGAGGGCTACACCACGCGGCGCG
>VBDL01000332.1 GCA_005884255.1 Betaproteobacteria bacterium
CCGCCGGCGTCGATGTGCGACAACTCGCCCCAAGTGCGCTCGCCGGCCACGCCACGCTCATGCGTCGTGCGCTGCAAGGTGGCATCGTGCAGCAGGAAGGGCACGTCGTCGCTGCTGAGCTTCACGTCGCACTCGAAGGCGCGGTAGCCGTGGCGTGCGCCTTCACGGAAGGCCGCCAGGGTGTTCTCGGGCGCCAGCGCGCCGGCACCGCGGTGCGCGAACCACAGGGGATAGGGCCAGGGTTTCATGCCACTCGATTTTGCGTCTGTGCATCGAACCAATGCAGATGCTCGGGGGTCACGCGCAGTGCGACGGTATCGCCGAGCTTCGGCGGCACGTGCGTGCCATTCATGCGCACGGTGAACAGCGCGTCACCAAGGCGCCCGTAGACCAAACGCTCGGCGCCGAGCATCTCGATCATCTCGACCTTCAGCGGCCAGCCGTCGCCCGCGATCTCACAGTGCTCCGGCCGCACGCCGAGGATCAGCTCGCCGTCGCGCGCGGCAGCCGCTGGCAGCGCGAAAGACTGGCCGCCGAGCTCGAAGCGCGTGCCCGCGGCGCGGCCCGTCAAGAGGTTCATCGGCGGCGAGCCGATGAAGCCGGCGACGAAGGTGGTGGCCGGCCGCGCATAGACCTCTTCCGGCGTGCCGGTCTGCTCGATGCGACCGGCGTTCATCACGATCATGCGCTGCGCCAGGGTCATCGCCTCGACCTGGTCGTGCGTGACGAACAGCGACGTGACGCCGAGCTCGGTGTGCAGCTTCTGGATCTCCAGCCGCGTCTGCGCGCGCAGCTTGGCGTCGAGGTTGGACAGCGGCTCGTCGAACAGGAACACCTGCGGCTGGCGCACGATGGCGCGGCCCATTGCGACGCGCTGGCGCTGGCCGCCCGAGAGCTGCCGCGGCTTGCGCTCCAGCAGCGTGCCGAGCTCGAGGATCTTCGCCGCCTTGGCCACCCGCGCATCGATCTCCGCCTTCGGCAGCCTGGCGATCTTCAGCCCGTAAGCCATGTTGTCGTACACGCTCATGTGCGGATAGAGCGCGTAGTTCTGGAACACCATCGCGATGTCGCGCTCGGCCGGCTCGATCTGGTTCACGACGCGCGGGCCGATGGCGATCTCGCCGTCGCTGATCTCTTCCAGCCCCGCCACCATGCGCAGCAGCGTGCTCTTGCCGCAGCCCGAGGGCCCGACGATGACGATGAACTCGCCGTCGGCGATCTCGGCGTTGACGCCGTGGATCACCTGCGTTTCATGCAGCGCGCGGCCGTAGCGCTTGACGACGTTGCGGATCGAGAGGGACGCCATTGTTCTACTTCTCCGTGTCCACGAGGCCCTTGACGAACCACTTCTGCATCAACAGCACCACCAGCGCCGGCGGGATCATCGCCAGCATCGCGGTGGCCATCACCAGCGGCCATTCGGTCAGCGCATCGCCGCCGACGATCATGCGCTTGATGCCGATCACCGCGGTGTACATCGACTCTTCGCTCGTGATCAGCAAGGGCCACAGGTACTGGTTCCAGCCGTAGATGAACTGGATGACGAACAGCGCCGCGATCGACGTGCGCGACAGCGGCAGCAGCACGTCGACGAAGAAGCGCATCGGCCCGGCGCCGTCGATGCGCGCCGCCTCGGCGAGCTCTTCCGGCACCGTGAGGAAGAACTGGCGGAAGAGGAAGGTGGCGGTGGCCGACGCGATCAGCGGCAGCGTGAGACCGACATAGGAGTTCAACAGCCCCAGGTCCGACACCACCTTGAAGGTCGGGATGATGCGCACCTCCACCGGCAGCATCAGCGTGACGAAGATCATCCAGAAGAAGGTGCGGCGTAAGGGGAAGCGGAAGTAGACGATCGCGAACGACGCGATGATCGAAATCGCGATCTTGCCGAACGCGATGGCCAGCGCCATCACCAGGCTGTTGAGCATCATGCGGCCCACCGGCGCCGAGGCGCCGCGCGTGGAGCCGGCGGCCAGCACCTGCGTGTAGTTCTCCCACAGATGCGAGCCGGGGGTCAGCGGCATCGGCACGCTCAACACTTCCTCCAGCGTGCGTGTCGACGCGACGAAGGTGACGTACAGCGGGAAGGCGACGATCAGGATGCCGGCGATCAGCACGGCATGCGCGACGAAGGTCAGCCAGGGGCGGTTCTCGACCATGGTGGCACTCAGGGCAGGGTACCCGTAGGGTGGGCTTCAGCCCACCATTGCCCGCGTGGGCTGAAGCCCACCCTACCAAACCCGGCAACTGCTACAACGCACATGAGCCAAGCGGACACCGCGGATCCGGCTCCGCCGGTCCGCTGGTGTTGCCCCCTTGAGGGGGCGGCCGAAGGCCGTAGGGGGTGGGCCATCAATACTGAACCTTCTTCTCCACGAAGCGGAACTGCAGCACCGTCAGCGTGATGACGATGGCCATCAGCACCACCGACTGCGCCGACGAGCCGCCGAGGTCGGCCGCCTTCACGCCGTCCACATAGACCTTGTAGACGAGGATGTTGGTGGCGCCCGCCGGCCCGCCGAAGGTGGTGGCGTCGATCACGCCGAAGGTGTCGAAGAAGGCGTAGACGATGTTGACCACCAGCAGGAAGAAGGTGGTCGGCGACAGCAGCGGGAACACGATGGTCCAGAAGCGCCGCGCGGGCGAAGCGCCGTCGATCGCCGCGGCCTCGATCAGCGAGCGCGGGATCGACTGCAGGCCGGCGAGGAAGAAGAGGAAGTTGTAGCTGATCTGCTTCCACGTGGCGGCGATCACGACGAGCAGCATCGCCTGATCGCCCTTGAGCACCCAGTTCCAGTCGACGCCGAGCTTGCGCAGGCCGTAGCTGACCACGCCGATGCTCGGTGCGAACAAGAAGGCCCACAGCACGCCGGCCACCGCCGGCGCCACCGCGTAGGGCCAGATCAGCAGCGTCTTGTAGGCCAGCGCGCCGCGCAGCAAGCGGTCGGCCATCGTCGCCAGCAGCAGCGACAGAGCGAGCCCGAAGACCGCGACGCACAGGCTGAACACCGCGGTGATCTCGAAGGAGCGCAGGTACTCCGCGTCGCGAAAGAGCTGCGCGAAGTTCGAGAAGCCGACGAACTGCGAGCTCAGACCGAACGCATCCTGGATCTGGAATGAGTACCAGACCGCCTGCACCGCCGGCCAGAAGAAGAACACCAGCGTCACCGCGATCTGCGGCAACACCAGGGCCAGCGGCAGCCAGACGCCGCGAAAGTAGACGCGCTTTTCCAAACCTCAGGCCGTCACTGCTCTTTGTTGGCGGCCTCGAAGCGGCGCAGGATGTCGTTGCCGCGGCGCGTGGCATCGTCCATCGCCGTCTTCGCGTCCTTCTTGCCGGCGAACACCGCTTCCATTTCCTCTTCGATCACCTCGCGGCCCTGCACGTAGTTGCCGAAGCGCAGGCCCTTGGAGTTCGGCGTGGGCGGTTTGTTGGTCAGCTGCTTGATCGCGATGTCGGCGCCCGGCACCTTCTCGTAGTAGCCG
>VBDL01000333.1 GCA_005884255.1 Betaproteobacteria bacterium
GGCCGACCTGTGCCACGTACGGCGGGCGCAGACGCGGCATGCCGCGTTTGCCTTCGATCGATTCGATCATCGCGGACTCTTCCCCGCAGATGTAGGCCCCGGCGCCGCGCCGCAGAATGATCTCGGGCATGTCGGCTTGCGGCGGATGAGCCCTCAGCTTCTCCAACTCGGTCTCGAGCATCGCGCGGCAACCGTGGTACTCGTCGCGCAGGTAGATGTAGATCGTCTCTATCCCCACCGCCCATGCCGCGATCAACATGCCTTCCAGAAAGCGGTGCGGATCGCGCTCGAGAAGAACGCGGTCCTTGAACGTGCCGGGCTCGCCCTCGTCGATGTTGACGGCCATCAGGCGCGGCGCGGCTTCAGCCCGAACGATGCGCCATTTGCGCCCGGCCGGAAATCCGGCGCCGCCGAGCCCGCGCAATCCCGAGTCTTCCATCGTCTTGATGACCGATTCGACATCGCGCGCTCCCGAGATGCATTCCTTCAACAGTGTGTAGCCTCCTTCGGCGCAGTAAGCGGCGTGGTCGAGGTGACCCCGCGGGACATGCCGAACCGAGTGGGCCGCCACTTTGGCGACGATCTCGTCGCAGTTCGCGTGGGGCACGGGGTTCTGCCCGACGACTGCGGCAGGCGCCTGCTCGCAGCGACCGATGCAGGGCGCGGCGATCACGCGAACCTCCTTGCCGAGCAGCGCGGGAAGCCTGGCCAGCAAGTCGCGCGCGCCCGCCATCTCGCACGCCAGGCCGTCACAGACACGCACCGTCAACGCAGCGGGCGTGGACTCGCCTTCCTTGACCACATCGAAGTGGTGATAGAAGGTGGCGACTTCATACACCTCGGTTTGCGCGAGGCGCATCTCCTGCGCCAACGCGGCAAGGTGCGCTGCCGACAGGCAGCCGAAACTGTCCTGGATCTTGTGCAGGTGTTCGATCAGCATGTCGGGCTCGCGCGACTGCGCGCCAAGCAGCCGCTGTACGTCAGCCAGCGCGCCTTCATCGACGCGACGCCCTCGCGGCCCCTCGCGTTTGCGCTGCCGGGAGACTTCCAGCGCCGCGATCGGGATGACCGGATGGTTCATCAGAGCAGGCCAGCCCCTCGTGCCCACTGGTACTTGGCACCCAGGACGGCCACCGGTATTTCGGTCGAATACGCATACGCCGGAATGCCGTGCTCGTACAGGTATTGCGCGGCCTCTTCGACCTCAACATCACCGGCGAGCGACGCCACCATCGGCTTCTCGATGCCCTTGGCACGCATCTCGTCATGGGCTTCGACAATGATCCTCGCGAAGGTCATCGGCGGCGTGATGATCGTGTGCCAGTAGCCGAGGATCAGCGCGTGGATGCGCTCGTCCTGCAGACCCAGCAAGACGGCGTTCTTGTAGGTCTGCGGGGGTTGGCCGCCCGTGATGTCCACCGGGTTGCCGGCCGCGCCGAAGGGCGGGATGAACTTGCGGAAGGCCTTGTCGAGGTCGTCGGGCATCGGCATCAGCGAGAGCTTGTTGTCGACGCAGGCGTCGGCCAGCAGCACGCCCGAACCGCCCGCGCCGGTGATGATGACCACGTTCTCGCCCTTCGGTGTCGGCAGCATCGGCACGGCGCGGGCAAAGTCCAGCAGGTCACGCAGGCTGCGCGCACGGATCACGCCGACCTGCTTGAAAACATCCTCGTAGATCTTGTCGTTGCCGGCCAGCGCGCCGGTGTGCGAACGGGCGGCCTTGGCGCCCGCCGGCGTGCGGCCCGCCTTCAGCACGATCACCGGCTTCTTCTTCGACACCCGGCGCGCCACTTCGGCAAACGCGCGGCCATCCTTCAGGTCCTCGCAATGCTGAGCGATCACCTTGGTGTTGGGGTCCTGTTCGAAGAAGATCAGCAAGTCGTCTTCGTCGATGTCCGACTTGTTGCCGAGGCCGACGATCGCGGAGACACCCATCTTGGCGGAGCGGCTGTAGCCGATGATCGCCATGCCGATGCCACCGGATTGCGACGACAGCGCGACGCTGCCCTTGACGTCGTACGCCGTGCAGAACGTGGCGCACAGGTTGGCCGGTGTGTAGTAGAAGCCGTAGATGTTCGGCCCCATCAAGCGGACGTTGTACTTGCGGCCGACGGCGACGATCTCCTCCTGCATTGCGTGCTGGCCGACTTCGGCGAACCCCGATGGAATCAGCACCGCACCCGCGACTTTCTTTTCGCCGCACTCGGCGAGCGCGCCGGCGACGAACTCTCCGGGGATCGCAAACACCGCGGTGTCGATCTCGCCGGGAACGTCCTTGACGCTCTTGAAGGCCTTGTAGCCGAGGATCTCCCCTGCCTTCGGGTGGATGGGGTAGATGTTCCCCTTGTAGCCGCCGTTGATCAGGTTCTTCATCACCGAGTTGCCGATCTTGCCGTCTTCGGCGGATGCGCCGATCACCGCCACGGCCTTCGGTTGCATGATGCGCTTCATCGCGCTCAGCACGTCGGCTTCCGCCGGGCGGTAACGCGGCTTCCTGGCGGCGAAGTCGACCACGATGCGCACGTCGGCAGCGATCGCGCCGTCCTTCGAGGCGAACACCGGGTTCAGGTCCATCTCGGCGATTTCCGGGAAGTCGCTGACCAGTTCGCTGACGCCGACGATCAGCTTGGCGAGCGCCTCGCGGTCGACCGGCTCGCTGCCGCGCACCCCTTTCAGCATTTCGGCGGCCTGGATCCCGTCGAGCATCGACAACGCGTCTTCCGTTGTGGCCGGAGCCAGGCGGAAGGTGATGTCCTTCAGCACTTCGACCAGCACGCCGCCCAGGCCGAAGGCGACCAGCTTGCCGAAGCTGTCGTCGGTGACGGCGCCGACGATGACCTCCTGGCCACCCCGGAGCATCTGCTGCACCTGGACACCGAGGATCTGCGCATCGGCCTTGTGCTTCTTCGCGTTGGCGACGATCGTGTCGAAGCCTTTGGCGGCGTCGTCGGCGTTCTTCACGCCCACCAGCACGCCGCCGGCCTCGGTCTTGTGCAGGATGTCGGGCGACACGATCTTCATCACGACCGGGAAGCCGATCGCGGCGGCGAGTTGGTGCGCCTCGGCGGCGCTGGCCGCCACACCTTCCTGCGGCACCGCGATGCCATAGGCGTTGCACACCCGCTCGCCCTCGGGCGCGGTGAGCGAGGCTCTTCCGGCCGCCTTGACTGCATCGAGAACCTGTCTGACCTGGGCCTTGTCTCTGTTCATGATTCTTGCGTCCGGTTGGGGGAGGGGTCAGATCACTCGCTCCTTGCGCAGCGTCGCGATGTCGTCCTGGCTGTAGCCGAGTTGCGCCAGAACCTCGTCGGTGTGCTCGCCGAGAAGCGGGGATCGAGTGACCTCGGTCGGGCTGTCGGACATCTTGATCGGATTGCCGACCGTCAGATACTTGCCGCGCGTCGGGTGGTCCACCTCGACGAGCGTGCCGCTCTTGCGCAGCGATTCGTCCTCGGCGATTTCCTTCATCGAGAGAATCGGGCCGCAGGGAATGTCGTACTGGTTGAGGATCTCCATCGCCTCGTACTTCGTCTTGGTCATCGTCCACTCTTCGATGCGCGCGAAGATCGGTTTGAGGTGCAGCAGACGCGCCGCCGGCGTGACGTAGGCCTCGTCGTCGATCCAGCCTTCCTCGCCGATCACCTTGCACACCGCGGGCCAGACCGCCCCCTGCGTGATGAAGTAGATGTAGGCGTTGGGGTCGGTCTCCCAGCCCTTGCACTTGAGGATCGAGCCCGGCTGGCCACCCCCGGACGCATTGCCGGCGCGCGGCACGGCCTCGCCGAACTTGCCATCCGGGTACTGCGGGTATTCGGTCATGACACCGGTGCGATCGAGGCCACTTTCTGGCCGCGCCCGGTGGTGTTGCGCTGGTAGAGGGCGGCGACGATGCCGAGTGCCAGGTTCAAGCCGGTGCCGCTGTCGCCGATCTGCGCGCCGGTGACCATCGGCGGGCCGTCGTCGAATCCGGTGGTCGACGCCGAGCCGCCGGCGCACTGCGCGACGTTCTCGTAGACCTTGCAGTCCTCGTACTTGCCGGGGCCGAAACCCTTGACCGAGGCCACGATCATGCGGGGGTTGAGCTCCTGAACGTGCGCCCAGGTGACGCCCATCCGCTCGAGCGCGCCCGGCGCAAAGTTCTCGACCAGCACGTCGCAGTGCTTGATCAGGGTATCGAGAACCTGCTTGCCCTTGGGGTGTTTGGTGTCGAGCGTGATCGAGCGCTTGTTGTGGTTCAGCATCGTGAAGTAGAGGCTGTCCACGCCGGGGATGTCGCGCAGCTGCCCGCGCGTGGCATCGCCCTCGCCGGCACGTTCCACCTTGATGACGTCGGCGCCGAACCAGGCCAGCAGCTGCGTGCAAGTGGGGCCGGATTGCACGTGCGTGAAGTCCAGAATGCGAACGCCGGCTAGTGCTTTGCTCATCGAATGCCTCCGTACCGCAGGGCTCCCTCACTTGTACATCGTTTGCGCCATCGTGCCCGGCGCGTAGACCGAGGGGTCGACCCAGATGTTGACGACGGCGCAGCGCCTTGTCCTTTGCACCGATTCGCGCGCGCGCACGAGTGCGGGGGCGATCTGGGCCGGGTCGCGCACCTCCTCGCCATAACCGCCCAGCATTTGCGCGAACTGTCCGAAGGGCACGTCACCGAGCAGGTTGCCGACGTTGCCGCGCTCGGGACCGTACTTGGCGAGTTGGCCGTAGCGGATCTGGTTCATCGCGGAGTTGTTGCCGATGACCGCGACGTACGGCACGTTGAAGCGGTTCGCCGTCTCCATGTCGAACGCGGTCATCGCGAAAGCGCCATCGCCGTAGTAGCACAGCACTTCCTTTTCGGGATTGGCGAGACCGGCGGCGATGGCAAATCCGGTACCGACGCCCAGCGAGCCCAGCGCACCGGGGTCCATCCACTGGCCCGGCCGGCGCGGACGCACCGCCTGCGCCGAGATCGTGACGACATCGCCACCGTCGCCGATGTAGATGGTGTCGTCGGCCAGGAACTGGTTGATCTCGTGCGCCACCCGGTAGGGGTGAATCGGCAAACTGTTCGAGTTGAACAGCGGCAGCAGCTTCTCGGTGGCCTCTTGCTCGGCGGCCGACAACTCGCGCATCCAGTCCTTGCGGGCCTGACGCTTGTCGTCCTTGATCCGACCCGATGCAGCCTGCAGCACGGCCTTCAGGATCGCCCCGGGGTCGCCGACGATGCCGAGGTCGATGTCGCGGTTCTTGCCGACCGTCGCATAGCTCATGTCGATCTGCACCAGCTTCAACTCGCGGCCGATGCGTTTGCCGTAGCCCATGCGGAAGTCGAACGGCGTGCCGACGATGACGATCACGTCGGCCTTGGCAAAGGCCTGCGATCGCGTGCGGTCGAAGTGGTGCGGGTCATCCGGCGCCAACAGGCCGCGGCTCGCGCCATTGAAGTAGCCCGGGACGTCCAGCCCGCGCAGCAGCGCAATGGCCTCCTCGTGACCCCGCGCGGTCCAGACCTGCTGGCCGAAGAGGATCGCCGGACGCTCGGCGTTCACCAGCAGCTCGGCCAGCTTCTCGATGTCGTCCGGATCGCCGAGCAAGCGTGGCGATGCGCGGTATCGACCCGGCTGCGGAATCACCGCCTTGCCGACCTCGATTTCGCGGTCGAGGATGTCACGCGGAATCTCGAGGTAGGAGGGCCCCGGGGCACCGCTGAAACATTCGCGCACCGCCATCGACACCATGTCGGCGACGCGCTCGGTCGAGCGCACGCTGGCGGCGAACTTGGTGATCGGCCGCATCATGTCGACGTGCGGCAGGTCCTGCAGCGAGCCCATCATGTGCTGGCTCGTCGCGCCCTGGCCACCGATGTGCAGCACCGGGCTTTCGCAGCGAAACGCGGTGGCGATGCCGGTCACCGCGTTCGTGCAGCCCGGTCCGGCGGTCGTGACGACGACGCCGAGCTTGCCGGTCTGGCGCGCGTAGCCGTCGGCCGCATGCGCGGCGACCTGCTCGTGCCGCACGTCGATGATGCGGATGCCTTCGTCGACGCAGCCGTCATAGATGTCGATGATGTGGCCGCCGCACAGCGTGAAGATGGTGTCGACCCCCTCGTTCTTCAGGGCCCGCGCGACCAGGTGGCCACCGGAGATGACGTTTGCATCCCGGCTTTTCTGCATGAGCGTGTCGTCGGCAGTGCTTGCTGCGGGCTTGCGTCCTGTGGCTGAAGACATGGCTTTCCTTCGCGCACGGTCTGGGTCACGATTAGCATAGGAAGCCTCGGCCCCTTCTGGCATTGACCGCGGTCAATTTTCCGCAAAACTATGCGGGCAATTCCTAGTGCTTGGCCGAAGCGAAGCGCCTCG
>VBDL01000345.1 GCA_005884255.1 Betaproteobacteria bacterium
CAGCACCTTGCCGGCCACCACCGCGGCGTCGCTGGACTCGGACAGGTCTTCCAGCACCAGCACGAACTCGTCGCCGCCGAAGCGCACGATGGTGTCGCCCTGGCGCAGCGCGGCGGACAGGCGCTGCGCGCAGGCCTGGATGATGGTGTCGCCGGCGCCGTGGCCCAGCGTGTCGTTGATGTGCTTGAAGCGGTCGAGGTCGACGAACATCACCGCCAGCCGCTTCTGGTGCCGATTGCTGCGCTTGATGGCGCGCGTGAGCTGCTGCGGCAGCGACGCGCGGTTCGTCAGCCCGGTCAGCGCATCGTGGCTGGCCAGGTGGCGCAGCGCGGCTTCAGCCTGCTTGCGCTGCTCGAACTGCGCGATCTGCAGCGCCACCGCGCGCAGCGACTCCAGCGTCTCGACCTCCAACACCATCGGCCTGCGGCTGAAGAACTCCAGCGCCGTCGGCAGGCGGCCGCCCGACAGCGGCAGCACCACGCCGGTGGCCAGGCCCGCCTGGCGCGCCAGCGAGTCGCGCGTGAAGTCACGCGCGCTGGTCCAGGTGTCGATGCACACGAGCTCGCCGCTGGCCCAGGCGCGGCCCAGCGAGCCCTCGTCGCTGCGGTAGGTAAGCGCGCTGCTCACGCGCACGAACTGGTCCAGCGCCCTGCTGGCGCCGACGTGCCAGGCCGGGCCGCAGCGCGCCAGGCCGTCGGCGCCGACGACCCAGCACGCGCCGATGTCCCAGTCCATCTGCGAGCAGATGGCGGCCAGCGCGCGCGCCATCACGAGCTCGGTGTCGCCTTCGCCCACCAGCAGGCGCGCGATGTCGTGCTCCAGCTTCAGGCGCAAGGCGCCCTTCTGCCGCTGCGTGTCGTCACGCACGGTGCCGCGCAGCGCAGTCTTGCCGTCTTCCTCACTGAGCTGCACGATCGTGTGCACCCAGCGCTCGCGGCCATCGGCGAGCAGCAGGCGATGCTCGAACTCGACGCGTTCGTGCGACTGTTTCGCGGTCTCCACCGCACGCTCGATGCCCTCGCGCTCCTCCTCGGGAATGCGTGCCATCAGCTCACGCACCGTCGGCTCGCTGCCATCGATATCGAAGCCGAAGATGCGCCGGGCTTCGTCGGAGCACTGCAGCGCGCCGGTCTCGGCGTCGAGGATCCAGCTGCCGAGGCTGGCCAGCTGCTGCGCTTCGCCCAGGCGGCGCTCGCTGATGCGCAAATGGCGTGTCATCACCTGCGCCATCGTCAGCGCGCGGCCGCGCGAGGTGGTCAACGAATAGAGGATGCCGGCCAGCAGGCCGCTGATGGCGATGCCGCAGGCGATGATGAGCCAGGGCAGAGCGCGGTCCAGCCAGCCGACGACGCGACCCGTGCACGCGCTGACCCGGACCACCCACACGCGGCCGCCCATCTCGAAGGGCAGCAAGCTCTCGAAGGCGGCGGAGGCGGTCGCAACGGCGGACGCAGGCGCAGCGGCCGACGCGGCCGCTGCCTGCTGGGTCGGTGCGCCGCTGTCGAACAGCAGCTTGTCCTCGCCGATCGCCGGCACGGCCACCGGCTTGTTCTCCGCGCGCAGACTGGCCGGCAGCTGGCTGGGCCCGCCGTCGAACAGGCGCACGCGCAGGCCGCCCGGGTTGTTGCTGCCGACGACATCGCGCATCAGCTCGGCCACGCGGTAGGCGGCGCGCCGCTCTTCCAGCGTGGACTGCGGCATGCCCGAGCGGTACACCGGCAGGCGGATCGCCAGGCCGATGTCGGACTTGTTGCCGCCGATGAAGATCAAACGGCCGGACGAGACCATCGTGCCGCTGTCGCGCGAGACTTCCATCGCCCTCAGTGCCTTCGGGTTCACGCCGAGGTCGTTGCCGATGGCCACGTCGTTGCCCTCGCTGGGCTCGATGTAGGCCAGCGGGTAGTACTCGGCGCGCTCGCCGGCCGGCTTGATGGCAAAGCCCGTCGGGCCGACGCCGCTGTGCGCCGCTTCGCTGCGCAGCCGCGCCTCGAAGGCCGCGCGGTCGGCCGCCGTCACATGCTTCACATAGTTCAGCGCACGGAAGCCGGGGAAGTTGCGCTCCAGGCCGAGGCCCAGCACGTACTGGCGGAACTGCGCGCGCGTCACGTGCTCGGCGGTGTCGAACAGGGCCCGCAGTCCGATCAGCACCTCGACGTAGTCCTCGAAGCGGTTCTCGACCTTGCGCGCCGCTTCGGTGGCGGCGATGTCGAAGCGCAACTGCGCGCTGCGCTCGATTTCCTGCTTGGCGGTGTAGCCCAGACCGAGCGACAGCGCGATGCCGACCGCGAGGACGGCGAAGGGCAAGGCGAACTTGCCCCAGGGGGAAGACAGCCGGAAGGCCATGCTGCAGCTCCGATAAACCGGTCGATCCCGTCGCCGACGAGCGGCGACAGGGCGCACAACGCGGTCGCAATCGACCGCCGTACTGCTGCGCAACCCCCCACCAATGGCCCAGGCTGGGGATGCGCTTATCGCCGGCTAGGTGGGCATCGAGGGACAACCCGGCGGAGCTTGTGAGCGGATTGTCGGCACGCAGTCCGCACTGTTGAGCGTGCATAAGAGCCACTTCCACACGCCAGTTCTGCCGACCGCTTACGATGGCGTGAAACCCGTCACGGATGGCTCGTCATGCCGCTTGAAGCCCTCGAAATCGAAACCGGCGACGCGCCGCGCGCCAGCGTCATCGTGCTGCACGGCCTGGGTGCCGACGGCCACGACTTCGTGCCGATCGTGCAGGAGCTCGAGCTCGCCGCGGCGGGGCCGCTGCGCTTCGTGTTCCCGCATGCGCCGATGCGGCCGGTGACGATCAACGCCGGCTACGTGATGCGCGCCTGGTACGACATCCTCGGCAACGACCTGCAGCGCCAGGAAGACGAGGCCGGGCTGCGCGCGTCGCAAGCCGAAATCGAGGCGCTGATCGAGCGCGAGCGGCAGCGCGGCATCGATGCGTCGCGCATCGTGCTGATGGGTTTCTCGCAGGGCTGCGCGGTGTCGCTGCTCACCGGGCTGCGTTATCCCGAGCGGCTGGCCGGCATCGTCGGGCTGTCGGGCTATTTGCCGCTGGCGGCGAGCACCGCGGCCGAACGCAGCGCGGCCAATGCCGATGTGCCGATCTTTCTCGCCCATGGCCGGCTCGACCCGATCGTGACCTTCGCGCGCGGCGCCGCATCGCGCGACGCTTTGCGCGCGCTGGGTCACGACGTCGAGTGGCACGAGTACCCGATGGAGCACTCGGTGTGCCTCGAGGAGATCACGGACCTGAGTCAGTGGCTCACGAAGGTGCTGAAGTGAACCACCCCCGAAGCGCCTTCGGCGCTCCCCCTCAAGGGGGCGACACCGGCGGACCGGCAAAGCCGGATCCGCGGTGCCCGCTTGGTGGCTGTGCCGTCTTCGACACGGCGATCGGCGCGTGCGGCATCGCGTGGGGCGAGCACGGCATCACCGGCGTGTGGCTGCCCGAAGCGAATGAGGAGGCGCTGCGCGCGCGCATGCGGCGGCGGCTGCCCGGTTCGCGCGAGGCCGTGCCGCCCTCCGCCGTGCAGCGCGCGATCGACGACATCGGTGCACTGCTGCGCGGCGAGCCGCGCGACCTGCTCGACGTGCCGCTGGACATGGCGCACGTACCGGCCTTCCATCGCCGCGTCTACGACATCGCGCGCCACATCGCACCCGGCGCCACGCTGAGCTATGGCGAGATCGCGCAGCGGCTCGGCGAGCCGGGCGCGGCGCGCGCGGTGGGCCAGGCGCTCGGGCGCAACCCCTTCCCCATCGTCGTGCCCTGCCACCGCGTGCTGGCGGCGCACGCGCAGGCCGGCGGCTTCTCGGCGCCCGGCGGCATCGCCACCAAGCTCACGCTGCTGACGATCGAGCGTGCGCGCTTCGGCGGCGAGCCGGGGCTGTTCGACTAGGGTGCCGCCGTTCAGCGCAGCCAGGAGCAGGCGGTTGGCGCCAGGCGCAGCCATTGCGGCGGCGCGCTCAGCAGCCCCGCCGGAGGATGCGGCGGCGCATCCCCGGTCATGGCCGACAGGCTCACGAACACGTTCTCGCCTTCGCGCACCGGCAGCCGCGGGAAGTTGTTGGCGCTCGGCTCGGTGACGAAGGCCGCCAGTGCCGTGGCGCCGTGCGTCTCGAAGAACCACGCGGCGAAGGCCTCACCGGCGCCGTCGGCCAGCGGATAGATCGTTGCGGCGATGGCCCTACCGTCGCTTTGCTTGGCAGGGCGAGCAGCGAAGCCCGAGCCGGGCCGCGCCGGGCGCAGCAGCAGCACGTTGTCGGAGTCGACCATCGTCGCGTTGGCCTCGTTGCGATGGGCGCGCCACAGCGCTCCGTCGTAGAAGGCCGCGAGGCTTTGCGCGCGCGAGGGCATGTCGGTGAAGCCGCGCAGCCAGACGAAGCGGTTCTCATCGTCGAGATCGCGGAACTGGCCGATCACGGCCATGCCGGCCGCGTGCTGGCCGTCGATGAACTCGCGTTCGAACAACTCGATCAGCACCTCGCGCTGACCCGGGTGCAAGGTGTATTGGCGCAGCTCGATAACCGCGCTTTGCTCGGGATTCATGGAAGGCAGGCTCCTGCAACAAGGGAGCCGCCATGCTGCGCCGGGCCTGCTGCCAGCGCGGTGTCAGCAGGGCGCTAGCTGTTGCGGCGCGCCAGCCGGTAGCCGATGGCGGCGAGGCCGGCGATCAGCAGCGCGGTGGTGCCGGGCTCGGGCGCCGCGTTCAGCGCATGCGCATGCTCGCTCGCGTGCTGCAGACCCTTGCCCTGCGCGGCCAGCGCATCGAAGCTCTGCGACCCTTGCGGGTGGTGCGCCAGCCCTTCCTTGCAATCGGCATGGGACATCGCGGCGAAGCTGGCGTCGGGGGCGCAACGCTCGGCCCAGGCCGGGCCGGCAACGACTGCAACGAGAACAGCCAGGCCGATCATCAGGTGCAGCCTCATCACGCGTCCCTCTCGTGGCGTGCTTCCGTGGCGACGGGGCCGCGGCCCCGGGGTACCGCAGCAGACCCGTCTGGCTCGATTCTTTGGCCGTGCGTGATGCTTGCCTATGCCGCGGCCACGGGGTCGGTTACAGCGCTGCGCGGCATGTGGCTTGCTAGCGGCCGCGCCGGCCCGCGCCATCTCTGGCGCATTGCCCGCCGCTTCGCGAGGGCCGCTGTCACGATGAGATGCGCTCGTTGCGCATCGGTGCAGCCACGGCAGAATCCCGGCCGACGATGCGCCGCTGATTCGCTGATGCGCATGCCAACTGCCTGGAAAACCTGGCGCTGTTCGCCGTCATCGTGCTGGTGGCCGCGACGACGGCCAAGCTCGACGCGATCAACGCGCTGGCGCCGTGGGTGCCGTGGTGATGCTGCTGCGGCTGGTTGC
>VBDL01000346.1 GCA_005884255.1 Betaproteobacteria bacterium
CGCGCCTCGATCGTCAGGTCGAAGTTCATGCTGCCGCGCGAGCCGAGGAACACGGTCGGCCGCTCGGCCCGCAGGCGCGGCCCGTCGGAGGCGATCAGCAGGTCGGCCTGCAGCCGCGCCTTGTGCGCGTCGCACAGCTCGCGCAGGCCCGGCGAGCCCGTCTCTTCGCCCATCTCGATCAGGTATTTCGCGTTGAAGCCCAGCCGGCCGCGCGTGTGCAGCACCGTGGCCAGGGCCTGCATGTTGATCGAGTGCTGGCCCTTGTTGTCGGCCACGCCGCGGCCGTACCAGCGGCCGTCGCGCTCGCTGAGTGCCCACGGCGACAGGCCTTCCTTCCACTCCGCCTCGAGCCCGCGAATGACGTCGCCGTGCCCGTAGCCGAGCACCGTGGGCAGGCCGGCGCCTTCGATGCGTTCGGCCAGCAGGAAGGGCGCGCGCGCCTTCGGGTGAGTCAGCGTTTCGCAGGCGAAGCCCATGGCCTCGAACGCCGGCCGCATCTCGCTGTCGAGGTAGTCGACCAAGGCGGGTGCACGCTCGGGGTTCTGGCTCTCGGTGGGCAGCGCGACGCGGCGCGCCAAGGTGTCCCGGAAGGCGCCCGAATCGAAGTGCCGTTCGGCGTTGGCGATGGCTTGTGCACGTGTCATGCGGCGGGTCTCGATGCAATGGGGTGGTGCAGGTGGCAGGCCACGGCGCCTTGCGGCCGGGTCGCAAGCGCGGGCGCCTGCGTGCTGCAAGCGGCCACGCGCTGCGCGCAGCGCGGGTGGAAGGGGCAGCCCGGCGGCGGGTTCAGCGGGTCGGGGAAGGCCAGGCCGAGCCCGGTGTCGGGAATGCCGCGCCCCGGCTCGGGCGTCAGCACCGAGGCGAGCAAGGCTTGCGTGTAGGGATGCTGCGGCTGCCGGAACAGCGAGGCTGTGGCTGCGCTCTCGACGATGCGCCCCAGGTACATCACCGCCACCTGCGTCGCGATGTGCTCCACCACCGCGAGGTTGTGGCTGATGAAGACATAGGTCAGGCCGAACTCGCGCCGCAGGTCCAGCAAGAGGTTGAGGATCTGTGCCTGCACCGACACGTCGAGCGCGGAGGTGGGCTCGTCGCAGATCACGATCTCCGGGCGCATCACCAGCGCGCGCGCAATCGCCACGCGCTGGCGCTGGCCGCCCGAGAGCTGCCCCGGCGTGTGGTCGGCATAGCGCGCGGGCAGGCCGACGCGCTCGAGCATGTCGATCGCCTTGCTGCGGCGTTCGGCGGCCGAGCCGAGGCCGTGCACCTCCAGCGGCAGCGCGACGATGGAGGCGATGCTGCGGCGCGGGTTCAGCGACGAGTAGGGATCCTGGAACACCGGCTGCACGCGCCGTGCGAGGGCGCGGCGGTCGAGGCGGCGAATGTCTTCGCCCTCCAGCGTGATGTGGCCGCTGCTCGGCGGCGTGAGCCCCAGCAGCATGCGCGCCAGCGTCGACTTGCCGCAGCCCGACTCGCCGACGATGCCCAGCACGTCGCCGCGCTCGATGCGCAGGTCCAGGCCATTGACGGCGTGCAGTGTGCGGCGCGGCTTGAAGAGGCCGGCATCGACGTCGAACGAACGGGTCAGCCCGTGGGCTTGCATCAATGACCTCATGCTGCCGCCTCGCTCAGGACGCATCGCCAGGCGCGGTCGCCGGCCGAGCGCTGCAGCGGCACCGCCTGCCGGCACTCGGGCCGCGCATGGCTGCAGCGCTCGCGAAACCCGCAGCCTTCGACGGCGCCGATCAGCGACGGCACGACACCGGGGAGGGTGCCCAGCGCGCCGCCGGGCGCCGTGCGGCCGGGCACGGGGATGCAGCTCAGCAGCCCGCGCGTGTACGGATGCCGCGGCGCCGCGAAGAGCTCGCCCACCGGGCCTTCTTCGACCACCTCGCCGGCATACATCACGGCCACGCGCTGCGCGATGCGCGCCACCACGCCGAGGTCGTGCGTGATCAGCACCATCGCGATGCCGAGCTCCCGCTGCAGCTCGGCCAGCAAGCGCAGGATCTGCGCCTGGATCGTCACGTCGAGCGCGGTGCTCGGCTCGTCGGCGATCAGCAGCTCGGGCCCGCACATCAGCGCCATCGCGATCATCACGCGCTGGCGCAGGCCGCCGGAGAGCTGGTGCGGGTACTGCCGCAGGCGCTGCTCGGCCGAAGCGATGCCGACCTTGCCGAGCAGCTCGATGGCACGCGCACGCGCGGCGGCCACCCCGGCGCGGCGGTGGTGCAGGTGGGCTTCCATCAACTGGTCGCCGATGGTGTAGGCCGGGTTCAGCGCCGT
>VBDL01000347.1:0-969 GCA_005884255.1 Betaproteobacteria bacterium
GAACTGCTCGCCCTAGCGGGCAAGAAGACGGCGAAGAAGAACAACAACGCCAAGGACCAGCCCAAGGAATCGAGTCGCGATTTCGAGGCGCGCGCGACGCAAGCCGATGCCATCAAGACCGCGGCCCCGGCGGCCATCGCCGCACCGGACGGCTCGGCCGTCGAGCTGCAAGGCGAAGCGGGAGAGGCGATCGCGCTGTACCAGAAGCTGCTCGCGAAGCACCCGCACTACGAGCGCAACGACCAGGTGCTCTACCAGCTCTCGCGCGCCTACGACGAGCTCGCCATGACCGACCAGGCGATGGGCGTGATGCGCCGCATCGTCAAGGACTATCCGAAGTCGCGCTACGTCGACGAGGTGCAGTTCCGCATCGGCGAGTACTGGTTCACCCGCAGGAAGTGGCTCGACGCCGAAAAGGCCTACATGTCCATCGCCGACATGGGCTCCGCCTCGTCGTTCTACGAGCTCGCGCTCTACAAGCTCGGCTGGACCTTCTACAAGCAGGACATGTACGAGGACGCGCTGCACCGCTTCACGGCCCTGCTCGACCACAAGATCAAGACCGGATACGACTTCGCCAAGCCGAAGGACAACCTGGAACAGCAGCGCGTCGACGACACCTATCGCGTCATCAGCCTCTCGTTCTCCAACCTCGGCGGATCGGAGGCGGTCAACGCGTACTTCGACAAGCTGGGCAAGCGCAGCTACGAGGTCAACGTCTACGGCAACCTGGCCGAGTACTACCTCGACAAGCTTCGCTACAACGATGCCGCCGTCACCTACAAGGCCTTCGTGAAGCGCGAGCCGTTCCACAAGGTCGCTCCGCACTACGACACGCGCGTCATCGACGTCTATAAGCGCGGCGGCTTCCCCAAGCTGGTGATCGACGCCAACAAGGAGTTCGTCGTCAGCTACGGACTCAAGTCGCCTTACTGGAATCACTTCGACATCGAGGACTCGCCCGAGGTG
>VBDL01000347.1:1028-4856 GCA_005884255.1 Betaproteobacteria bacterium
GGACAAGCCCGAGAACTTCCGCGAGGCGATGCGCTGGTATCGCGACTACCTGGCCTCCTTCCCGACGGAGCCCGAGTCTGCGGCCATCAACCACCAGCTCGCCGAGCTGCTGCTGGAGAACGCCTCGTTCGCCGAGGCCGCGGTCGAGTTCGAGCGCACGGCCTACGACTATCCCGCGCACGACAAGTCCTCCGAGGCCGGCTATGCCGCCGTCTATGCGCATCGCAAGGGCCTCGCCACGGTCGCTGCCGATCACAAGCAGAAGGCCGTGCAGGAAACGATCCGCAGCTCGTTGAAGTTCGCGCAGACCTTCCCCAAGCATGAAAAGGCCGCCCTGGTGATGAGTGCGGCCATCGACGACATCTTCGAGACGAAGAACTATGCGCAGGCGGTCGCGAACAGCCGCAAGTTCATCGCCATGTTCCCGAACGCCGAGCAGCCGCTGCGCCGTACGGCATGGGTCACGCTGGCTCACTCGTCGTTCGAGCTCGGCCAGTTCAAGGACGCCGAGGAAGCCTACGTGCAATCACTGCCGCTTGTTGCAGAGAGCGACAAGGCGCGTGCGAACCTGGTCGAGAACCTGGCCGCTTCCATCTACAAGCAAGGTGAAGAGGCCGGCAAGCAAGGCGACCACAAGAGCGCCGCGCAGCACTTCCTGCGCGTCGCCCAGGCCGCCCCGACGTCGACCATCCGGCCCAATGCCGATTACGACGGCGCCGCGGCGCTCATTCAGCTCAAGGACTGGGATGGCGCGGCCAAGGTGCTGACGGCCTTCCGCAGCAACCACCCGGGCCACAAGCTGCAGCCCGAAGTGACGAAGAAGGTGGCCTACGTCTATAGGGAGGCTGGCAAGCTCGCGCTGGCGGCCGCCGAGTACGAGCGCACCGAGTCCGAGTCGAAGGATGTCGAGGTGCGAACCGCGGCGCTGCAGCTCGCCGGCGGCCTGTATGTCCAGGCCAACGAGACGGACAAGGCCGTGGCGGTCTATCGGCGCTACATCGCCAGCTTCCCGAAGCCGCTGGACGTGGCCATCGAGACGCGTTTCAAGATCGCGGGCCTGCTGAAGCCGCGCAACGACATGGCTTCCTATCAGGCCGAGCTCAAGGCCATCGTCAGTGCCGATGCCGCCGGCGGCAAGGAGCGCACCGACCGCACCCGCTATCTCGCGGCCTCGTCACTGGTGGTGCTGACCGAGCCGGTGTTCGAGCAATACGCGCAGATCAAGCTGGTGGAGCCCTTCGACAAGAACCTCGCGAAGAAGAAGGCTGCCCTCAAGCAGGTGAAGGACGGCTTCGAAGCCATCCTGCGCTACGAGATCGGCGAGACCACGGCGGCCGCCAGCTACTACCTCGCAGAGATGTATTACGACTTCAACCGTTCGCTGGTGGAGTCGCAGCGCCCGCGCAACCTCAACGCCGCCGAGAAGGAGCAGTACGAGCTGGCCCTCGAGGAGCAGGCCTATCCGTTCGAGGAAAAGGCGATCGACGTGCACCAGAAGAACACGGATCTGGTCAAGGCCGGCATCTACAACAAGTGGGTCGAGAAGAGCTTCGCCAAGCTCGCCAAGCTCGTGCCCGCGCGCTACGCGAAGTTCGAGGAAAGCAGCGGATACGTCGAGACCTTCAACCGGCAGGTGGCCTTCGACAAACTCACCGAGAAGCGCGAACCGGTGGTGGTGGCGGCAGTGGCGCAGCCGCAGATGCAGGCGCAGGCCGAGCCTCAAGCTCAGCCGCAGGCGCAAGCGCAGGCGACCACCCAAGAGCAGGCGCCGCCTCAGGCCGACGACAACACGACCGGCAAGGATGAGCAGAGTGCTCCCGCCCCGGCCGCCCCGAAGCCGACGCCGGTGTCGACGAAGAAGGGGGCGCGCAAGAAATGAAGCGAGCCGAAGGCATGCAAGCCTCCACCCGTGGCGCGGATCGGCGCGCAGCGCACCGCAGCACAGCGCCTCTGGCACTGCCGCTGGCGCTGGCCATCCTGCTGCTGCAGGGCTGCGCCACTGCCCCGCAGGCCGCATCCGCGGCCGCAGCCGCCCCGCAGCGCGCCCCGACCACGACGATCACGCCGCAACTGCAGGCCGAGCTGGATGCGGCCATGGCCCTCGTCAAGGCCGAGCAGTACGAGCCCGCCGCGGAAGGGTTCAAGAAGCTCGCGGTCGCGCTGCCGGACAACGCCATCCCCGCGATCAATCTGGCGCTCATCTACAAGAAGCTGGACAAGCCGGATCTCGCCGAGGCGCAGCTCAAGAAAGCGCTGGCGATCGAGCCGGACAACCCCGTGGCCGGCAACGAGCTTGCGCTGCTGTATCGCAAGACCGGGCGCTTCGCCGAAGCGCGGACGGCCTACGAGAAGACTCTGGCGAAGTACCCGCACTTCGCCATGGCTCACAAGAATCTGGGCGTTCTTTGCGATCTCTATCTGAAGGATTACCAATGCGCCATCGACCACTACAAGACCTACGCCCTGAGTGCGCCGAACGACAAGAGCGTGCAGATCTGGATCGCCGATCTGCACAAGCGCACCGGCACCAAGGAGCACCAATGACCGCAAGGGCGATCGCCACCATCGGCCTGCTGCTTTGCGTCGGCGTGGCGATGGCGCAGGACAAGGCCAAGCAGGACAAGTCCACCAAGAAACCGGACGAGGGCGAAGCCAAGGAGGTTTCGGGCATGTCCATCGTCGGCAACAGCGAAACGCCCAAGTCGCTGACCATCATTCCCTGGAAAAGATCCGAGATCGGACGGGACACCGACTTCAAATCGAGTCTGCTGAGTCAGGAGATCGCCCCCATCGACAAGCCATCGTTTCTACGCGGACTCGAGTTCTACAAGCTTAGCAATCGCAATTAATGTCAGTGAAGGAGTTTGACAATGGAGCACCTTTTGGGAGCCATCAAGTTCATTGCCGCCGGCGGCATGTGGGTGATTCCAATCATCGTCGTGGGTATCGTCGGCCTCGGCGTCGTTGCTGAACGCTATTTCGTCCTCATCCGCGCCACCCGCGCCAATCGACGCACCTGGGACCAGATCCAGCCGTTGCTGCACAAGGGCGAGTTCGACAAGGCCCGCGAGATCACGCGCGACGACAAGTCGGCCGTGGCGACGCTGCTCAATGCCGGCCTCGAGAACGAGGGGGTGGTGCGCCGTCGCAACGACATCGAGCTCGCGATGGAAGAGGTCTTGCAGTCCATCGTGCCGCAGGTCGAGAAGCGCATCTCGTACCTCTCGCTGTTCGCCAACCTGGCCACCCTGCTCGGCCTGTTCGGCACGATCGTGGGCCTGATCGGCGCGTTTGCCGCCGTGGCGACGGCAGCCCCGTCCGAGAAGTCCGCGCTGCTGTCGCTCTCCATCTCCGAGGCGATGAGCTGCACGGCCACCGGCCTGTTGACCGCCATGCCGATGCTGACCTTCAGCCTGCTGCTCAACACCAAGGCCGGCCACATCGTCGCCGGCCTCGAAATCGCCGCACTCAAGACGGTCAACATGATCGTGCGCGCCGGCGCAACCGCCCGCATCTCGCACTTCCACGACTATGCTGAAAAGAAAGCGTCATGAGTCGGAGGAGCTGGAGCTCACGACCCTGCTGAACATCCTGGTCGTGCTGGTCTCCTTCCTTCTGCTGTCGGCGGTCTTCTCGAAGATCACCATCCAGGAACTCAACATGCCGCCGCAAGCCAGCGGCCCGGCCGAGGCGCGCAAGGATGCTCTTCCGGTCGTGATCGAGGTGATGCTGCGCAAGGATGGGCTGGAGATCGGCAACGGCAAGGAGGTCACGGATCGCCTGCCGAAGGTGGACGACAAGTACGACACCGCCGCGCTGTCGCACAAG
>VBDL01000348.1 GCA_005884255.1 Betaproteobacteria bacterium
CAGCGCGCTGGTCGCCAGCTGCTGCACCGCCCCGATCGCATTGCCAGTGGCCGACGGGTCGGTGGCATCGGCCTCGACGAGCAGCGCCGGCCGCTCGCCGCGCTGCAGGGCGCGCGCAAAGCCGGCGGGCACCGTGAGCACGAACTGCACCTCGCCCTCGGCCAGCGCGCGGTCGGCGTCGCCCTCGCTCCAGTCGGTGGCGACGATGCGGAAGTAGCCGCTGTTGGCCAGCGCCGCCGTGAGGCTGCGCGTGAACGGGCCCTGCTCGTGAGCGACCACCGCGGTGGGCAGCGACTTCGGGTCGCCGTTGATCGCGAAGCCGAACAGCGCCATCTGGATGATGGGGATGCCGACCATCATCGCGAAGGTCAGGCGGTCGCGCTTGAGCTGGATGAACTCCTTGACCATGATCGCGGCCAGGCGCGCGAAGCTGAAGCGGTCGCTGATGACGCTCATTGCATGTTGTCCGCGGCGCTGCGGGAATGGAAGATGAACACCTCCTCCAGCGATGGCGCCGTCTCATGCACGGCGACACCAGCGCGCTCGGCCAGCGGCCGCACCGCGGCATCGAGCGCGGCCGCATCGGGGCCGCTGACGCGCAAGGTGTCGCCCAGCCGCGTGACGGTGCTGACGCCGTCGCGATGCTCGAGCTCCGGCGCGAGCTCTGCCGCGCGCTCGCCCTCCAGGCTGCGTGAGGCCAACCCGCTGCGTTCGACGAGTTCCTGCGGCGTGCCGTGCACGAGCAGCTTGCCGTACGCGATATAGCCCAGCCGATGGCAGCGCTCGGCCTCGTCCATGTAGTGCGTCGAGACGAGCACCGTGATGCCGGTGGCCGCCAGCGCATGGATCTCGTTCCAGAAGTCGCGCCGCGCACCGGGGTCGACGCCGGCCGTCGGCTCGTCCAGCAACAGCAGTTCCGGCTCGTGCAGCATGCAGGCGGCGAGCGCCAGGCGCTGCTTCCAGCCGCCGGACAGGCGCCCGGCGAGCTGCTGCGCGCGCGCGGTCAACCCGAGCCTTTGCAGCGACGCGTCGACCCGCTCGCCGCGCCGGTCGAGGCCGTAGACGCGCGCGACGAACTCCAGGTTTTCGCGGATCGACAAGTCCTCGTAGAGGCCGAAGCGCTGCGTCATGTAGCCCACGCGCTTCTTGATCTGCGTGGCTTCGCGCACCACGTCCAAGCCCAGCGTGTGGCCCTCTCCGGCATCGGGCGTCAAGAGCCCGCACATCATGCGGATCGAGGTCGTCTTGCCCGAGCCGTTGGGGCCGAGAAAGCCGTAGATCTCCCCGCGGCGCACCTGCATGTTCAGCCCGTCGACCACCGTGCGCTCGCCATAACGCTTGGTCAGGCCCTGCACGTCGATGGTGAAGTCATCCGCCATGGGACTACAGCCGCACGTCCACCGGCTGCCCGGCCTTGAGCCTGGCCGCATCGGCCGGCTTCGGCCAGGCCTCG
The DNA here is from genome assembly GCA_005884255.1 of Betaproteobacteria bacterium. Lineage (GTDB taxonomy): Bacteria > Pseudomonadota > Gammaproteobacteria > Burkholderiales > Burkholderiaceae_C > VBDL01. The sequence goes on from VBDL01000348.1 coordinate 1,454, forward strand.
ACCATGAACAGCAGCCGCTCGCGGCTGCCCTGGCTGTAGATCACCGGCGGCGTGAATTCCGCCGTGCGCGCGACGAAGCGCACCGTCGCGTCGAAAGCGGGGCCGCAGCCGTCGCAGCTCGCGTGCACCACGGTGCCGGGCGTCAGCCGCGCCAGCTGCGTCTCAGGCACGAAGAAGCGCAGCTTCACGGCACCCGGTTCGATCAGCGACACCACCGGGCTGCCCGCCGGCACCCATTCGCCGACGCGGTACAGCGTGTCCTCCACGCGCGCCGCCACCGGGGCGCTCACCGTCTTCTGCGTCAGCCGCCACTGGCTTTGCGCCAGCGCCTCGCGCGCGGCCAGGGCATCGGCCTGCGCCGCCTCGCGTGCGTCCTCGCGGCCGCCCAGGCGTGCAACGCGCAGCCGCGCCTGCAGCTCCTGCACGCGCGCCTCGTCGGCGTCGCGTTGCGCGCGCAGCGCGGTGAGGTTGGCGCCGGAGACGAAGCCCTGGCGCGCCAGCTCGCTCTGGCGCTTCAAGTCGCTGTCGGAGCGTTCCAATGCGGCGCGCCCCGCATCGAGCTCGGCCTGTGCGGCGGCAATCTCGTCGCGCCGCTGGCCCTTGGCGAGATCGCGGGACACGGCTTCCGCACGCTCGGCCCGCGCGCGCGATTCGCGCACCGCGGCGGCCTCGCTGTCCTGCTCCAGCACGAACAGCGGCGCGCCCGCCGCGACTTCCGAGCCGCGCTGCACCGCCAGCTGTGCGAGCCGCCCGGCCAGCGGTGCCGCCACACGCGTGGGCTCGACCTCCACGTAGCCGCTCAAGGGGGGCGGGTCCGCCTTCTGGCAGCTGACCAGCAGCAGCAAGCAAGGCAGCAATGCACGTTGCATGGGATTCCCGTGGGTGCCCGGGCAGACCGCCGAGCGGTTTTCGTGCAGTATCGTGCAGGTGCGCAGGCACGGAGACAAGCATGGTGTGGTTCGAAGGGTTCGAGGCGGCGCAGCACGACGTGAACGGCATTCGCGTGTTCGCGCGCCATGGCGGCAAGGGCAAGCCGCTGCTGTTGCTGCACGGCTTCCCGCAGACGCATGCGATCTGGCACCGTATCGCGCAGTTGTTGCGCGACGAGTTCTTCCTCGTGATGCCCGACCTGCGCGGCTATGGCGATTCCAGCAAGCCGGCCGATGCACCGTCGCACGCGAGCTACAGCAAGCGCGCAATGGCGGCCGACATGCTGGCGCTGATGCAGCAGCTGGGCCATGAGCGCTTCTTCGTCGTCGGCCACGACCGCGGCGGGCGTGTCGCGCACCGCTTGGCGCTGGACCATGCGGCGAGCGTCGAGCGCCTTTGCCTGATCGACATCGCGCCGACGCTGGACATGTACGCCGCCACCGACCTCGCCTTCGCCAGCGCCTACTATCACTGGTTTCACCTGATCCAGCCGGCGCCGCTGCCCGAACGCATGATCGGCGGCAATGCGAAGTTCTATCTGCACTGGAAGTTGGGCGGCTGGGGTACGGGAAATGTGAACTACATCGAGCCGCAGGCGCTGGCCGAGTACGAGCGCTGCTTCTGCACCGCCGAAGGCATCCACGGCGCCTGCGAGGACTATCGCGCCTCCGCCAGCATCGACCTCGAGCACGATCGCCAATCGCGCGAGCGTGGCGAGAAGATTGCTTGCGCACTGCACGTGCTGTGGGGCGAGCGCGGCGTGGTGCACAAGCTGTTCGATCCGCTGGCACTGTGGCGCGCGCAGTGCACGGGCCCCGTCACCGGCCAGCTGATGCCGGCCGGCCACTTCATCCCGGATGAGCTGCCGCAGGCCACGGCCGGCGAGCTGCACCGCTTTCTGTACGCATGAGGCCCGATGAGTGACACCACCGACACCCTGATCGCCGCGCTGCGCGGCAGTGACCTGTGGGTCGGCTTGTTCGACGCGCAGGACCAGCTCTGCTGGTCCAACGCGCGCTTCGACGCACTGCCCGCGCAGCCATCGCGCCGGCGCGACC
>VBDL01000349.1 GCA_005884255.1 Betaproteobacteria bacterium
GCACGCTGGCCTGGAACGGCTACCGCCACCTCGAGATCTACTACGGCGCGGCCGGCTCGCAGCTGGTGTGCCACACGATCAACCCGCGCCTGTTTCCCGAGCAGATCGCGTGGATCGCCAACGATGCGGGCGACCAGGTGCTGTGCTTCGACGCCACCTTCCTGCCGCTGGTGGAGAAGATCGCGTCGCAACTGAGCACGGTGAAGCACTTCGTGCTGATGACCGACCGCGGCCACATGCCCGACAAGACGGCGATCCCGAACCTGCTGTGCTTCGACGAGCTGGCCGACGCCGAAAACGGCGACTACACCTGGCCCGAGTTCGACGAGAACACCGCGTCGAGCCTGTGCTACACCTCCGGCACCACCGGCAACCCCAAGGGTGCGGTCTACAGCCACCGCTCCACCGTGCTGCACGCCTATGCGGCGGCGCTGCCCGACGCGATGGCGCTGTCGGGCAAGGACGTGGTGCTGCCCGTGGTGCCGATGTTCCACGTCAACGCCTGGGGCCTGGCCTATTCCTGCGCGATGGTCGGCGCCAAGGTCGTGTTCCCGGGGCCGCATCTGGACGGCAAGTCGCTGTATGAGCTGTTCGAGGGAGAGAAGGTCACCTTCAGCGGGGGCGTGCCCACCGTGTGGCTGGGCTTGCTGAACTACGTGAAGGCCAACGACCTGAAGTTCAGCACCTTCAAGCGCACGGTGGTCGGCGGTTCGGCCATCCCGCCGACGATGATGCGCACGCTGGAAGACGACTTCGGCCTGGAGGTGATCCACGCCTGGGGCATGACCGAGCTGTCGCCGCTGGGCACGCTGTCCAAGCTCAAGGCCAAGCACCAGGCCTTGTCGGCCGAAGCGCAGCACCGCATCCTCGAGAAGCAGGGCAAGGTGATCTACGGCATCGACATGGAGATCGTCGGCGACGACGACGAGCCGCTGGCCTGGGATGCGCAGGCCTCGGGCAACCTGGTCGTGCGCGGGCCCTGGGTCATCGACAAGTACTTCGGCCGCGACGAGTCGCCGCTGGTCGACGTGAAGGGCGAGGGCCAGTGGTTCCCCACCGGCGACGTGGCCACCATCGACGCCGACGCCTACATGCAGATCACCGACCGCAGCAAGGACGTGATCAAGTCCGGCGGCGAGTGGATCAGCTCGATCGACCTCGAGAACATCGCGATGGCGCACCCGGCGGTGCACGAGGCCGCGGCCATCTCCTGCCGCCACCCGAAGTGGGACGAGCGGCCATTGCTGGTGGTGGTAAAGAAGCCGGGCGCCGAGGTCACGAAGGAGGAGCTGCTCGGCTTCTTCGAAGGCCGCATCGCCAAGTGGCAGATCCCCGACGACGCGGTGTTCGTGCCCGAGATTCCGCACACCGCCACCGGGAAGATTCAGAAACTGAAATTGCGCGAGCAGTTCAAGGACTACAAGCTGCCCACCGCGTGACAGGTAGGCGTGACGCGAAGGCGACAGGGGCGTTCGGGGTAGTCCCTCAACGCATTCGCAGCGAGTTCAAGTACCGTTCAAGTCGCTATTGCAGACCCAGGAGACTGACATGACATTCGCTCTGAAACCTCTGAATTTCGCCGTGGCCGCTGCGCTGTCGCTGGGCGCTACGGCGGCCTTCGCACAAAAGGGCGAGACGGTGAAGGTGGCCTGGATCGACCCGCTGAGCGGCCTGATGGCGCCGGTGGGGCAGAACCAGATCAAGAGCTTCCAGTTCATGGCCGACTACTTCAACAAGAACAACCCGGCCGGCGTGAAGTTCGAGATGGTGCCCATCGACAACAAGCTCAGCCCGGTGGAAAGCCTGAACGCGCTGAAGTCGGCCATCGACCAGGGTGTGCGGTACGTGGTGCAAGGCAACGGCTCGGGCGTGGCGCTGGCGCTTAGCGACGCGATCACCAAGCACAACGAGCGCAACCCCGGCAAGGAGGTGGTGTTCATCAACTACGCCGCGGTGGACCCCGATCTCACCAACAGCAAGTGCAGCTTCTGGCACTTCCGGCTCGACGCCGACACGTCGATGAAGATGGAAGCGCTGACCACCTTCATCAAGGACCAGAAGGACGTCAAGAAGGTCTACCTGCTGAACCAGAACTATGCGCACGGACAGCAGGTGTCGCGCTATGCGAAGGAGCTGCTGGCGCGCAAGCGCCCCGATGTGCAGATCGTCGGCGATGACCTGCACCCGCTGGCCCAAGTGCGCGACTTCGCGCCGTATGTCGCGAAGATCAAGGCCTCGGGCGCCGACACCGTGGTCACCGGCAACTGGGGCTCGGACCTCACGCTGCTGGTGAAGGCGGCGAACGACGCCGGCATGAACAACGTCAAGTTCTACACCTACTACGCGCAGGTGACCGGCACGCCCACGGCGCTGGGCGCCGACGCCGCTGGTCGCGTCTACTTTGTCGGCTATGGCCACCACAACATGGGCGGTGAAACAGCCAAGTTGATGAGCGAGTTCAAAACGAAGTTCAACGACGACTGGTACACCTCGGCTACTTACCACGCGTTCGCGCTGCTCTCCAACGGCATGGCCAAGGCCAAGAGCACTGAGCCATTGAAGGTGGCGACGGCCATGGAAGGTCTGCGCTTCAAGAGCTTCAACGGCGAGGTCGAGATGCGCAAAACCGACCACCAGCTGCAGCAGGGCTTGTACATCGCGGTGTGGCAGAAGACCGACGCGAAGAACAGCTACAGCGTCGAGAACACCGGCTACACCTTCGCGCCGGTGAAGGCGTACGACGCCTACGTGTCGAGCACGCCGACCTCGTGCCAGATGAAGCGGCCCAGCGTGCAATAAGAATCACCCCCTACGGCCTTCGGCCGCCCCCTGCGAGGGGGCGCCACCGGCGGACCGGCGAAGCCGGATCCGCGGTGGCCGCTTGGAGCCAGCGCTATGGACCAGACCGTCATCAATCTCCTCAACGGCATCAGCTCCGGGCTGCTGCTGTTCATGCTGAGCTCCGGCCTCACGCTGATATTCAGCATGATGGGCGTGCTGAACTTCGCACATGCGAGCTTCTACATGCTCGGCGCGTACTTCGCGTACACGCTCACCGGCTTCCTCGGCTTCACGCCGGCGCTGATCCTGGCGCCGCTGATGGTCGGCGTGGCCGGCGCGCTGTTCGAGCGCAGCTTCCTGCGCCGCGTGCACAAGTTCGGCCACGTGGCGGAGTTGCTCATCACCTTCGGCGTGTCGTACGTGATCCTCGAGCTGGTGCAGCTCATCTGGGGCCGCTCGTCGCTGTCGTTCCCGCCGCCCACGTGGCTGCAGGGCTCGGCCTTCACGCTGGTGCAATCGCCGGCGCACGGCTTCAGTGTGGT
>VBDL01000350.1 GCA_005884255.1 Betaproteobacteria bacterium
CTGCCGGCCTGGCTGCTGTGGCGCGCCTACTACCTGTCGCAGATGCCGACCTTGCGCCGCAAGCTGCGCATCTATGTCGAATGGACCTGGGGCATGTTCTTCCCCCCGACATCACGCACCTGCGCTTCACGCGCAGCGAGGAGCTTCAGATCGAGGAGCAACGCTAGACTGGCGCGCATGGCCAGCAAGCGACCCGTCACCGAACTCATCCACCATCCGTATCAGCCGCCGGCAGGCTTCGAGGCCGTGGCCGTGGGCGTGCACAAGGCGTCGACGGTGATCTTCGCCAACACCGCCGCCATGCGCGCCCGCGACTGGCGCCACAAGGACGGCTACACCTACGGCCTGCACGGCACGCCGACCACCTTCACGCTGGAAGCGCGCATCGCCACACTCGAAGGCGGCAAGCACACGCTGCTGACGCCGAGCGGCCTGGCGGCGATCGTGCTGGTGAACTTCGCGCTGCTCAAGAGCGGCGACGAGCTGCTGCTGCCGGACAACGTCTATGGCCCGAGCAAGGAGCTGGCGCGCAGCACCTTGGGCGGCCTGGGTATCACGCACCGCTTCTACGACCCGCTGAGGCCGCAATCGCTGGCGTCGCTGATCGGCGAGCACACGCGGCTCGTGTGGCTGGAAGCTGCCGGCTCGGTGACGCTGGAGTTTCCCGACCTGCGCGCGCTGGTCGGCGTGTGCCGCGAGCGCGGCGTGACCACCGCGCTGGACAACACCTGGGGCGCGGGCCTGGCCTTCGCGGGCTTCGAGGTCGGCGTCGATATCTCGATGCACGCGCTGACCAAGTACCCGTCCGGTGGCGGCGACGTGCTGATGGGCGCGGTGACCACGCGCGACGATGCGGCTCGCGCACATGCACCTGGGGCTGGGCGTCGGCGCCAACGACGCGGAGACGCTGCTGCGCTCGCTGCCGTCGCTGCCGCTGCGCTATGCCGCGCATGACCGCGCCGCTCGGCAGTTGGCGACCTGGTTCGCCGCGCGGCCCGAAGTCGCGCAGGTGCTGCATCCGGCGCTGCCCGGCTCGCCCGGCCACGACCACTGGGCGGCGCTGTGCAGCGGCGCTGCGGGGCTTCTCTCCGTGGTGTTCGACGCGCGCTACTCGACCGCCCAGGTCGATGCCTTCGTCGATGCGCTGAAGCTGTTCCGCATCGGCTACTCGTGGGGCGGCCCCGTAAGCCTGGCGGTGCCATACGACGTGTCGAACATGCGCCGCGGGTCACCGTATCGCGGCGCGCTGGTGCGCTTCTCGGTCGGGCTCGAAGCGGTGGAGGATTTGCAAGCGGATCTGGAGCAGGCGTTGGCGGCGCTGCGGTGAAGCGTCACTCCTTGGCGGAGGACGACACCTTGTGGCGCATCAGGCGCCCCTTCTCACGCTCCCAGTCCCGCTTCTTCTCAGTCTCACGCTTGTCGTGCTGCGCCTTGCCCTTGGCCAGCGCGATTTCAGCCTTCACACGGCCGCCCTTGTAGTGCAAGTCAAGCGGCACCAGTGTGAAGCCCTTCTGCTCTACCTTGCCCACCAGGCGGCGGATCTGGTCCTTGTGCATCAGCAGCTTCTTCGTGCGGTCGGCCTCGGGATGCACGTGGGTCGACGCGCTGCGCAACGCGTTGATGCGGCAGCCGATGAGGAACAGCTCGCCGTCGCGGATCATCACGTAGCCGTCGGTGAGCTGCACCTGGCCCGCGCGCACGGCCTTGATCTCCCAGCCTTCCAGCACGATGCCGGCCTCGAACTGCTCTTCGATGTGGTATTCGAACCGCGCACGGCGGTTTTCGGCGATGGTCATAATCCTTCGATTGTATGAAGCACGTGAAGAAGTCCATCCTGCTGTGGTACTCGCCGCGCGAGATGTACACCCTGGTCACCGATGTCGAGCAATACCCGAAGTTCCTGCCCTGGTGCGAGCGCGCCGAGGTGCTGGACGAAGACGACCGCGGCATGACAGCACGCCTGCACCTGGCTTATGCCGGCGTGCACCACGCGTTCACCACCCGCAACGAGCACATCGATGCTTCGGCCGTGGTCGTCAAGCTGGTCGACGGCCCGTTCTCGCTGCTCGACGGCACCTGGAACTTCGTGCCGCTGGGCAGTGGCGGCCATGCCTGCCGCATCGAGTTCGACCTGCGTTATGCCTTCAAGAGCGGCCCGCTCGAGCTCGTGCTGACGCCCGTGTTCGATCGCGTGGCCAACAGCTTCGTCGATGCCTTCGTCAAGCGGGCCGAGAGCGTCTATGGCACGCGTTGAGGTCGTCTACAGCCCGGCGCCGCGCGAGATCGATTGCGTCGCGCTGGAAGTCGCCGAAGGGGCGACGGTGCTGCATGCACTGCGCGAGAGCCGCCTGCTCGAACGGCATCCGCAGATCGATCTCGCGAGTGCGAAGGTCGGCGTGTGGGGCCGTGTCGCGCCCTTGTCGCAGGTGCTGCGCGAGGGGGACCGCGTCGAGGTCTATCGGCCGCTGACCGTCGACCCGAAGGAAGCGCGACGGCAGCGCTACCGCCGGCAGCGAATCAGCGGCAATCCGACGCGATAGTCTGGCGAGCCCGCTGCATCTCGGCGTGGCGCTGCTGATCGTCGAGCACTTCGCGCTCGCCCTTCTCGGTGTAGCGGAACTGCGGCCGACCATCTTCCAGCGTGCGCAGATAGCTTTGCGCGCGCTTGCAGTTCTCGGCGCGCACCGCGGCTTGGGCCGCGTCTTCCACCTTGGCCCTGGCTTCCTGCTCCTGCCGGACACGCTGGCGGCGAGCTTCCAATTCCGGATCGGCCTTGGCACCGGATGCCGGAGCGCTCGGCGCCGAGGCCGCCGCCTGGGCAGCCACCTGGCGCTGGATCACCATGGGCCGCTGCAGGATGTCCTTCTCGGCAATATCTCGCGGCGGCGGCAGATCGCTGATATGCACCTGGCCGGCCTTGTCGCGCCACTTCCACGGCGTCGTGGTCTGCGCAGCGGCCGAGAGGCCGGTGGCAATCAAGGCGGTGCACAGGAGCCAGCGCGTTGCGGACATGGCGGCGATCGAGTCCAGAGCTACGGAGGCTGCCAGTGTAGCCGCGAGGTGCACGCCGACCCGGACCTTTGTCACACCCCGAGCGAGCGCCGGGTAAGCCCTTGTTCGCCTCCGTATAATTCGCTTTTGCGTCTGGAGCCTTCCCCATGCGCCTTCTTGGCAAAGCGCTCACCTTCGACGATGTGTTGTTGGTGCCGGCGTACTCCCAGGTCCTGCCTCGCGACACCAGCCTCGCGACACGCCTGTCCCGCAACATCCAGCTGAACATGCCGCTGGTGTCCGCCGCGATGGACACCGTGACCGAAGCGCGCCTGGCCATCGCCATCGCGCAAGAGGGCGGCATCGGCATCGTTCACAAGAATCTCACGCCCAAGCAGCAGGCGGCCGAGGTGGCGCGAGTCAAGCGCTACGAGTCGGGCCTGCTGCGCGATCCGATCACCATCACGGCGGACGTCACCGTGCGCCACGTGAAGGAACTGTCGCAGCAGCACGGCGTTTCCGGCTTCCCGGTGCTCGAGGGCAAGAAGGTGGTGGGCATCGTCACCAACCGCGACCTGCGCTTCGAGACGCGCATGGACGCACCAGTGCGCGACATCATGACGCCGCGCGAGCGGCTGATCACGGTGCGCGAAGGCGCGTCGCTCGACGAGGGCAAGGCGCTGATGCACAAGCACAAGCTCGAGCGTGTGCTGGTCGTCAACGACGCCTTCGAGCTGCGCGGCCTCATGACGGTGAAGGACATCACCAAGCAGACCAGCTTCCCGAACGCCGCCCGCGATGCGCAGGGCAAGCTGCGCGTCGGCGCTGCGGTGGGCGTGGGCGAGGGCACCGAGGAGCGCGTGGATGCGCTGGTGAAGGCCGGCGTCGACGCGATCGTCGTCGACACCGCGCACGGCCACAGCCATGGCGTGATCGAGCGTGTGCGCTGGGTCAAACGCAACTTCCCGGGCGTCGACGTGATCGGCGGCAATATCGCCACCGGCGCTGCGGCGCTGGCGCTGGTGGAGGCGGGTGCCGATGCGGTGAAGGTCGGCATCGGCCCGGGCTCGATCTGCACCACGCGCATCGTCGCTGGCGTCGGCGTGCCGCAGATCATGGCGATCGACAACGTGGCCACGGCGCTGAAGGGCACCGGCGTGCCGCTGATCGCCGACGGCGGCATCCGCTACTCGGGCGACATTGCCAAGGCCATCGCCGCCGGGGCGTCGACCGTGATGATGGGCGGCATGTTCGCCGGCACCGAAGAGGCGCCGGGCGAGGTGATCCTGTTCCAGGGCCGCAGCTACAAGAGCTACCGCGGCATGGGCTCCATTGGCGCGATGAAGGCCGGCTCGGC
>VBDL01000374.1:0-6450 GCA_005884255.1 Betaproteobacteria bacterium
GGCTGCCTGCAGATGGAAGTCACGGTGCACGGCAAGATGGCGCATGCCGCGATCCCGACCACCGGCGTCGATGCACTGCAAGGCGCGGTGACGATCCTCAATGCGCTGTACGCGCAGAACATCGCGTACCGGCGCTTCCGCTCGCAGGTGCAAGGCATCACGCACCCGTACTTGAACGTCGGCCGCATCGAAGGCGGCACCAACACCAACGTCGTGCCCGGCAAGGTGGTGTTCAAGCTCGACCGGCGCATGATCCCCGAGGAGAACCCGGTCGAGGTCGAAGCCGAGATCCGCCGCGTGATCGCGGAGAGCGCCGCGTCCTTCTCCGGAATCACGGTGGACATCAAGCGCCTGCTGCTCGCCAACTCGCTAAAGGCCCTGCCCGGCAACAAGCCGCTGGTCGACGCGCTGCAGAAGCACGGCGAAGCGGTGTTCGGCGAGGTCATCCCCGTCAGCGGCACGCCGCTGTACACCGACGTGCGGCTGTACAGCGCGCGCGGCGTGCCGGCGGTGATCTATGGCGCCGGGCCGCGCACGGTGCTCGAGTCGAACGCCAAGCGCGCCGACGAGCATCTCGTGCTCGAAGACCTGCGCCGCGCCACGAAGGTCGTCGCGCGTTCGCTCTTCGATATGTTGCGATGACGAGAGGCCCGGTCGTGCATGGAACTTGCAACTAAGATCGCAAGCATTCACGACCGGAGGAGCCCTCGATGATCCGTAAACTGGCCGGCGCCATCGTGGCGTCGCTGCTGACGCTCACCGCTCACGCGCAAGAGACGCCGATCAAGTTCCAGCTCGACTGGCGCTTCGAAGGTCCGGCCGCCTTCTTCCTGCTGCCGGTGGCCAAGGGCCAGTTCAAGGCCGAGAAGCTCAACGTCACGGTCGACGCCGGCAACGGTTCGGGCAATGCCGTGAACCGCGTCGCTTCGGGCACGTACGACATGGGCTTTGCGGACCTGTCCGCGCTGATGGAGTTCCACGCGAACAACCCGACGGCGCCGAACAAGCCGGTCGCGGTGATGATGGTCTACAACAACACGCCGGCGGCGGTGTTCTCGCTGAAGAAGAGCGGCATCAAGACGCCGGCCGACCTCGCCGGCAAGAAGCTCGGCGCGCCGGTGTTCGATGCCGGCCGTCGCGCCTTCCCGATCTTCCAGAAAGCCAACGGCGTGGGCGCCGTCACATGGATCAGCATGGACCCGCCGCTGCGCGAGACGATGCTGGCCCGCGGCGACGTCGATGCGATCACCGGCTTCTACTTCACGTCGCTGCTGAATCTCGAGGCGCGCGGCATCAAGGCCGACGACGTGGCGGTGATGATGTACCCGAGCCATGGCGTGAAGCTGTACGGCAACGTGATCATCGCCGGTGAGGAGTTCCTGAAGAAGAATCCCGAAGCCGTCAAAGCCTTCCTGCGCGCGTTCACCAAGGGCGCGAAGGAAGTCATCGCCAATCCGAAGGCGGCGATCGCAGTGGTGAAGGAACGCGACGGCATCATCAACAGCGAACTGGAAGAGCGGCGGCTGAAGCTGGCCATCGAATCGTCGATCGCCACCGCCGATGCCAAGGCCGAAGGCTTCGGCGAGGTGAAGCTGCCGCGCCTGGCGCTGATGGCCAGCCAGGTGGCCGACGCTTTCAACACCAAGGGCCGCATCAACCCGGATGCGGTGTGGAACGCGAGCTACTTGCCCAGCGCAGCCGAGCGGAACATCTTCGCCGGCGCGAAGAAGTGAGCTTCGTCGAGTTCAGGAACGTCTGGCTCGCCTACGACGACGCGCTGCTCGCGCGCGAGCAGTTCGCCGTCGAGGACATCTCGCTGCAGGTGGCCGAAGGCGCGTTCATCGCCATCGTCGGCCCATCGGGCTGCGGCAAGTCGACCTTCATGAAGCTGGCCACCGGCCTGAAGCGGCCGAGCCGCGGCAGCATCACGATCGCCGGCCAGCCGGTGACCGGGCCGCTGAAGATCACCGGCATGGCCTTCCAGGCGCCGAGCCTGCTGCCGTGGCGCACGACCTTGGCCAACGTGTTGCTGCCGCTGGAAATCGTCGAGCCCTACCGCACCCACTTCAAGGCGAAGAAGCGCGAGTACGAGGACAAGGCGCGAGCGCTGCTCGCAAGCGTCGGCCTCGCCGGCTATGAAGACAAGTTCCCGTGGCAACTGTCCGGCGGCATGCAGCAGCGCGCGAGCATCTGCAGGGCCCTCATCCACGAGCCGAAGATGCTGCTGCTCGACGAGCCCTTCGGCGCGCTCGACGCCTTCACGCGCGAGGAGCTGTGGTGCACTTTGCGCGACCTGCAGGCGCAGCAGCGGTTCAACGTCATCCTGGTCACGCATGACCTGCGCGAAAGCGTGTTCCTCGCCGACACGGTGTACGTGATGAGCAAGGGGCCGGGGCGCTTCGTCGTCAAGCGAGACATCGACCTGCCGCGGCCACGCGAGCTGGAGCTCACCTATACCAGTGAGTTCATCGACATCGTGCACGAGCTGCGCGGCCATATCGGCGCACTGCGCCGGCCGGCGGAGGCCGCGCGATGAAGCAACGCTGGGCGCCCTGGCTGTTGCTCTTGCTGATCGTCGCGCTCTGGCAGGCGATCTGCTCGGCCTTCCACGTCAGCGAGTTCATCTTCCCGAGCCCGGCACGCATCGCCGAGCAGATCGTCGAGTTCCGCGGCGAGATCCTCAAGCACGCCTGGCGGACCTTCTGGGTCACCTTGCTCGGCTTCGGCCTGTCGATCGTCGTCGGCGTGCTGCTGGGCTTCCTGATCGGCAGCTCGCGGCTGGCCTACAGCGCGGTGTATCCGCTGATGACGGCCTTCAACGCGCTGCCCAAGGCCGCCTTCGTGCCGATCCTCGTCGTGTGGCTGGGCATCGGCGCCGGCCCGGCGGTGCTCACCGCGTTCCTGATCTCCTTCTTCCCGATCATGGTCAACATCGCCACCGGGCTCGCGACGCTGGAGCCGGAGCTGGAGGACGTGCTGCGTGTGCTCGGCGCACGGCGCTGGGACGTGCTCGTGAAGGTCGGCCTGCCGCGCTCGATGCCCTACTTCTTCGGCTCGCTGAAGGTGGCGATCACGCTGGCCTTCGTCGGCACCACGGTCAGCGAGATGACGGCAAGCAACGAAGGCATCGGCTATCTGCTGGTGTCCGCCGGCTCGGCGATGCAGATGGGGTTGGCATTCGCCGGGCTGGTGACCGTGGGCGCGATGGCGATGCTGATGTACGAGCTCTTCTCGCGCATTGAGCAGCGGCTCACCGGGTGGGCCCATCGAAGCTCGCATGGCACATAGAGAACCGTTGCGAAAAGTTCGCAATCGCACATTTTGATGCAATGGGCACGTCATTTGCCCATCGACTCCCGGAGTCCGGGGGTTATCCGCGAGGGGCATCGCTGGCACAGTGATCGCCAGTAGCGGCTGCCCCCGGGGCTGTCGCGTGCTGGTTTCCCGGATTGAAAACATGCCAAAGAGACAACCCGCGAAGGAAGCGGGCCACGACACGCGCCGGGCACGGGCCGCCTGAAGACCGCACAACAATGTGCGGCATTGCAGGACTGTTTGCCACCGGCGGCGCCGAGCGGCCGTCGCGCGCGACCGTGGCCGCGATGATCGATACGCTCGAGCACCGCGGCCCGGACGGCTCCTCCACCTTTGTCTCGGGCCCGGCAGCGCTGGCGCATGCGCGCTTGTCGATCATCGATCTCGAAGGCGGCTGGCAGCCCATCCACAACGAGGACGAGAGCGTCACCGTCGTCTTCAACGGCGAGATCTTCAACCACATCGAGCTGCGCCGCGAGCTTCAACAGCGTGGTCACCAGTTCCGCACCGCTTCCGACACCGAGGTCATCGTCCACCTCTACGAGGACCATGGCGACGACTTCGTGCAGCACCTGAACGGCCAGTTCGCCATCGCGCTGTGGGACACGCAGCGCCAGCGCCTGGTGCTGGCGCGCGATCGCACCGGCATCCGGCCCCTGTATGTCGCGCGCCATGGCGACCATGTGCTGTTCGCCTCGGAAGTGAAGGCGCTGTTCGCACCCGGGCTGCTGCCGCGACGGCTGGACCCGCTGGCGCTGGCGCAGCTCTTCACCTGGTGGGCGCCGCTGCCGCCGCACACGGTGTTCGATGGCGTGCAGGCGCTGCCGCCCGGCCAGCTGATGGGCATCGAGGCCGACGGCACGACGCGGCAACAGCGCTACTGGGACTGGGACTTCGGCGACATCCGCCCCGACTCGAAGCGCAGAGGCGAAGACTTCGCCGAGGAGTTGCGCGAGCTGCTGATCGACGCGGTGCGCCTGCAACTGCGCGCCGACGTGCCGGTGGGTGCGTACCTGAGCGGCGGGCTCGACTCGTCGATCATCACGTCGATCATCAGCCGCCACACCGACACGCCGCTGCGCAGCTTCTCGCTGACCTTCGACGATGCCGAGTTCGACGAGAGCGACTACCAGCAGCAGCTGGTGCGCTTCCTCGGCGCCGAGCACTCGGCCATCCACTGCAAGCGCGGCGACATCGCCGCCGCGTTCCCGCGCACGATCTGGCACACCGAGAGCCCGGTGGTGCGCACCGCGCCGACGCCGCTGATGATGCTGGCCGGCCATGTGCGCGCCGCCGGCTACAAGGTCGTGCTCACTGGCGAGGGCGCCGACGAGGTATTCGGCGGCTACGACCTCTTCAAGGAGGCGAAGATCCGCCGCTTCCTCGCGCGCGAGCCGCAATCGACGCTGCGCCCGCGCATCCTCGAGCGGCTGTATCCGTACCTGAAGAACTCGCCGGTGCAGGGCCGTGCCTTCAGCCAGCACTTCTTCAGCGTGGGGCTGGAGCAGCTCGACGAGCCCTGGTTCGCGCACTTGCCGCGCATGCGCACCACGCAGCGCATCTGGCAATTCCTGCATCCCGAACTGCAAGATCGACTGGCCGGCTGGGATGCGCGAGCCGCGTTGCGCGCAATGCTGCCCGCGGGCATCGACGGCTGGCACCCGATGGGGCGCGACCAGTACGTCGAGGCGCACACGCTGATGTCGGGCTATCTGCTCAGCTCGCAGGGCGACCGCATGGCGATGTCGCACTCCGTCGAGGGACGCTTCCCCTACCTCGACCACCGCGTCATCGAGTTCGCCAACCGCCTGCCGCCGAAGTACAAGCTGCGCGGCCTGGTCGAGAAATACCTGCTCAAGCGTGCGATGCGCGGCGAGCTGCCGCATGCCATCACCGCCCGCTCCAAGCAGCCCTACCGCGCGCCGGACTGCGCCAGCTTCTTCGACAACGGCCGGCCGGTGGACTACGTGGCCGAGCTGCTGTCGGAGCGACGCCTGAACGAGACGGGCCTGTTCGATGCCGCCGCGGTGGCCAAGCTGCTGGCCAAGTGCCACACCCCCTACGGCCTGCGGCCGCCCACTCGAGGGGGCGACACCAGCGGACCGGCGAAGCCGGATCCGCGGTGTCCGCTTGGCACGTCGAACGATGACCATGCTGCTGCACCAGCACTTCCTCGACAGTGTCGCCCGCACGCCGGACAAGACTGCGCTCGTCTGCGGTGAGCAGCGCCACAGCTATGCCGAGGTGGCATGGCGCGCGCATGTGCTGGCCTGTGCGCTGCAGCGGCGCGGTGTGCAGCGCGGCGACCGCGTGGCGCTGTTCTTCGACAACGCCGTCGAGTTCGTCGCCGGGCTGTATGCCTGCCTGAGCATCGGCGCGGTGTTCATGCCGGTCAACCCGCTGACGAAGTCCGACAAGCTGGCCTTCATGCTCTGCGATGCACGGGCATCGGCGCTGCTCACGCAGGATGCGCTGGCCGGCGAATGGCAGCCCGCGCTGCAGACCAGCGGCAGCGTGCACTCGGTGTTCGTCAGCGATGGCTGTGACGCAGACGACGCGCGGCTGCAGCCGTGGCCGGGGCTCGATGGCCATGCGCCGTCGCCCGAACCGGCCACCATCGACCAGGACCTTGCCGCCATCATCTACACCTCGGGCTCCACCGGCTTCCCCAAGGGCGTGATGCTCAGCCATCTGAACATGGTGACGGCGGCGAACTCGGTGAGCAGCTACCTGGGTCTGCGCCACGACGACGTCATCCTCTGCGCGCTGCCGCTGGCCTTCGACTATGGCCTGTACCAGGTGCTGATGGGCTTCAAGCTCGGCGCCACGGTGGTGCTGGAACGCAACTTCAGTTTCCCGGTGAAGGTGCTGGAGACCATGGTGCGCGAACACGTTACCGTGTTCCCCGGCGTGCCGACGATGTTCGCGTCGCTGATGACGCTGAAGAGCCTGTCGCAGTTCGACCTGGGGCACCTGCGCCTGATCACCAACACCGCGGCGGCGCTGTCGGAAACGCACATCCAGCGCCTGCGTGCCCTCTTCCCGCAAGCGACGCTGTATTCGATGTACGGCCTCACCGAGTGCAAGCGCGTGACCTATCTGCCGCCCGAGCAGCTCGACGTGCGCCCCACCAGC
>VBDL01000374.1:6495-10838 GCA_005884255.1 Betaproteobacteria bacterium
GTGATCCGCGGCAGCCACGTGATGCGCGGCTACTGGGAGCGTCCGGACGAGACCGCGCAGCGCCTGAAACCCGGGCCGCTGCCCGGCGAATCAGTGCTCTATTCGGGCGACCTCTTCCGCACCGACGAGGAGGGCTGGCTGTATTTCGTGGCGCGGCGCGACGACATCATCAAGACACGCGGCGAGAAGGTCAGCCCGCGCGAGGTGGAGAACGCGATCCAGTCGCTGCCCGGCGTGCACGAGGTGGCGGTGATCGGCGTCGATGACGAGATCCTCGGCCAGGCCATCAAGGCTTTCATCACCCTCGAACCGGGGGTGCAGCTCACAGATCGTGACGTGATCCGCCATTGCCTTACTAGACTCGAAAGCTTCATGGCACCAAAGTACATCGAGTTTGTCGATGCATTGCCCAAAACCGACACGGGCAAGATCAAGAAGACCGGCCTCGCGCGAGGCCATACAGATGCAGAGAGGACCGCAGCATGATGAATACCAAGGCGACCATCCGACGCTTCGTCGAAGACAATTTCATGATGGGCTCCCGTCGCTCGGCGTTTGCCCACATCATCGACTCCACGGGCTTCCTGGAGCTGATCACCTTCATCGAGGAGATGTTCCACGTCACCGTCGAGGAAGACGAGATGCTGCCGGAGAACCTCGACAACCTCGACGCGATCAACGCCTATCTGTCGCGCAAGCTGAGCACCGTCACGGCCTGACCGATGTCGCCGGCGGACGCCGAGCTGCACGCGGCCCTGTTGGGCCGGCTCGAGCGCGAGCTGCACACGCTGCCCGACAAGCCCGAGGAGAGCGCGTGTTCCGCGCTGCATGCGCTGTGGCATTTGGCAATGGGGCACGCGCTGTCGGCCGACGCAGCGTTGGAACATGAGCTACCTTCGCTGAATGACGGCGCGGTGCGGCAGCTGCGCATGCTGGTCGACCAGCGCCTGACCGGCACGCCACTGGCTCACCTCACCGGCCGCCAGCGGTTCATGGGTCTCGAAATGCTCAGCGGCCCGCAGGCGCTGATTCCGCGGCACGAGAGCGAGCTGCTGGCGCGTGCAGCCGTCGGTTTGCTGAAGCGGCTGGCAAGGCCCGACCGCACGCTGCACGTGCTCGATGTCTGCACCGGCAGCGCCAACATCGCCGCCGCATTGGCCAATGCGCTAACACCCGCGCTTATCCACGCCGCCGACCTGTCGCCCGAAGCGATCGCGTTCGCCGCGCAGAATCTCGCGCATCTCGGCCTCGCCGACCGCATCGAGCTGCGTTGCGGCGACCTGCTCGCGCCCTTCGACGAGCCGGCCTTCCTCGGCCAGATCGACCTGATCACCTGCAACCCGCCGTACATCTCCGCCGCACGGCGCCAGACCATGGACCCGGAGATCCGCGGCCATGAACCGGAGCTGGCCTTCGACGGCGGGCCGCTGGGCATTCGCATCCTTAACCGCCTGGTCAAGGAGACGCCGCGCTGGTTGCGTGATGGCGGCTGGCTGGCACTGGAGGTCGGCGCCGGCCAAGGCCCGGCGGTGTTGCACCGGTTGAGCGCCAGCGGCCAATTCCCGCTGATCGAGCAGTTGCCCGATGCCTCCGGCGAGTTGCGCGTGCTGCTGGCCCGGCACTCGGTTACATCCTGATTCTCTTTGCTCCGTGCTCGTGCCGATGAGCCCGCTCACCAAATCCTCCAAGCTCGCCTACCTGCTGCAGGACACGCGCGCCACGGCCTTGCTCACGCACGCGGCGCTGCAAGCCGAGTGGGAGGAGGCAGTGAAGGCCTATGTCACACTGCGGCCCGGCGCCCGGCTGAGCGAACGCGAGGTGATCTGCCATTGCCTGGCCTCGCTGGAGAGCTTCATGGCGCCACGGCAGGTCGAATTCGTCGACGCGTTGCCGCGCACCGACTCTGGAAAGATCCGCAGGGCCAGCCTGCGTTCGGAGGGTTCATGAACGACATCAAGGCGCGAGTGCGCCGCTACAACGACGAGATGGTGCCGGAGAACCTGGATTCGCTGCTGCGCGTCGAGGCCTTCGTCAAGCGCAAGCTGGCACCCGCGATGCAGGATGTGACGCCATGAGCTTCGGCGCGGAAGTCCTCGCGCTCGACGGCACCACGGAAATCCAGCGCATCTCCGAGTGGATGATCGACAGCTTGGCCAACCGGCTGCGCCGCCGCGGCGTGGTGGTCGCCATCTCCGGCGGCATCGACAGCTCGGTGTGCGCGGCGCTGGCGGTGCGCGCGCTGGGGCCGGAGCGCGTCTACGGCCTGCTGCTGCCAGAGCGCGATTCCAGCAGCGACAGCGCGCGCCGCGGCGAGCTGCTGGCGCGGCATCTCGGCATTGCCTTCGAGACGCATGACATCGCGCCGGCGCTGCAGGCGCTGGGCTGCTACCGGCAGCGCGACGACGCCATCCGCCACGTCGTGCCCGAATACACCGACGCCTGGAAGTGCAAGATCGTCATCTCCGGCGGCCTCGAGCGCGGCATCAACTTCTTCAAGCTCGTCGTGCAGTCGCCCGACGGCGCGCAGCGCGAAGTGCGGCTGCCGCTGCGCCAATACCTGCAGATCGTCGCTGCCACCAACTTCAAGCAGCGCGTGCGCAAGAACATCGAGTACTTCCATGCCGACCGGCTGAACTACGCGGTGATCGGCACGCCGAACCGGCTGGAATACGACCAGGGCTTCTTCGTGAAGAACGGCGACGGTGCGGCCGACCTCAAGCCGATCGCCCATCTCTACAAGACGCAGGTGTATGCGCTGGCGCGCCACATGGAGCTGCCCGCGGAGATCTGCAGCGCCGCGCCGACCACCGACACCTACAGCCTCGCGCAAGGGCAGGACGAGTTCTACTTCGCGCTGCCGCATGCGCAAATGGATCTGGCGCTGTGGGCGCACGACCATCAACGGCCAGCACCTGAGCTCGCGGCAGCGCTCGGCTTGAGCGAAGTGCAGGCGCAGCGCGTCTATGCCGACATCGAGTCGAAGCGCCGCACCACGCAGTACCTGCACGCGGGCGCCTTGCTCGTCGAGCCGATACCCAGCGTAGTGAAGCTGGCCTGATGGGCTGGCACGCGCAGCTCACGCTGCACTACACGCGCGACGGCGAGCGCTGCATCGCCCATGACCGGCACACGGGCCCGCTGCGCGTGCTGCAGCGGCTGTATCCCGAAGGCCCCGGCGTGTGCCACCACGTGCTGGTGCACCCGCCGGGCGGCATCGTCGGCGGCGACGTGCTGCAGCTCGATGCCACGCTCGATGCGCACACCCATGCGCTGCTCACCACGCCGGGCGCGACGCGCTTTTATCGCAGCGCCGGCGACAGCGCGCAGCAGCAGGTCAGCGCACGGTTGGCCGGCGGCGCGCGGCTCGAATGGTTGCCGCTGGAGACCATCGCCTACAACGGTGCGCTGGCCGAGAACCGGCTGCGCTTCGAGCTGGCCGACGGCGCGGAGATGATCGGCTGGGACGTGGTCGCGCTCGGCCTGCCGGCCGCCGGCGAGGCCTTTGCTCGCGGCCGCTACCGGCAACAGCTGCAACTGCCCGGCGTGTGGCTGGAGCGCGCGACGATTGCCGCCGACGACCACCGCCTCCTCGACAGCCCGCTCGGCCTCGCCGGCAAGCGCGTGCTGGCGACGATGTGGTTCGCGGCCGGTTCCGCGCTGGCGAGCGCGCGCCGCGAAGCGCTGCTCGACGCGGCGCGCACTGCGTGCCACGACAGCCCGCTCGCCGCGACCTCCGGCGTCACCGCGCCGCACGACGAGATCGTGGTGCTGCGCGCGCTGGCCGACCGCGTCGAGCCAGCGATGCAGCTCTTGGCCCGCGTGTGGGCCGCCTGGCGGCACGCGGCCTGGCAGCTTGCGCCCTGCGCGCCGCGCGTGTGGAGAACTTGATGGAACACCCCCTGCGGCCTTCGGCCGCCCCCTCGAGGGGGCACACCGGCGGACTGGCGGAGCCGGATCCGCGGTGTCCGCTTGGTGGCGCGGGTTTGTGCAGCGCGGGTCTCGAGAGGCGCGGTGGAGCACCTGAAGTGCCACGCATGGGCCGCGTGACATAGCGTCAGAAGCGCGACGGGTTGCGTCCCGGCGCGAACCCGGCGCGCACGGTCTCGTCACACCAACATGGCATCGCGCCGCCTGGCGTGACGCCGCCGTTTGTCCACGCTTTTCAGGAGATGCATATGAGCAAGAGGCTCCCCGCGGCATTGACCGCCGCTGCGCTGTGTTCGCTATTCGGCGCACCGCACGCGCAGACCACGGACGCGCCCGACCCCACTGGCCAGGAGCGCTATCAGCTGCCCAGCGGCGCGCCGCCGAGCGGGCCGGCCGATGCGCTGCCCAGCAGCACG
>VBDL01000375.1 GCA_005884255.1 Betaproteobacteria bacterium
GATGGCGCACCGCGCCGCGCGGCGCATGTCGGCTTCTATTCGTACGGCGAGATCTCACCGTCGGCGCCCGGCGGCGTCAGCGAGCTGCACAACCAGACCATGACCGTCACCGTCTTCAGCGAGGTTTGATCGAGGCAGGCCCTGGCGATGGACCTGCACGCACTCCTGAAGCGACAGCTCAAGCGGCTGGACATCGACCCGTCGGCGCCGCCGAGCGCAGCGGGCTGGAGCGCGCTGCTGCAGCGGATCAGCCGCGCCTACGACGAGCACGATCAGGAGAGCTACCTGCTGGAGCGCTCGCAGGACCTGGCGTCGCAGGAAATGGCGGCGCTTTACGCCACCGTGCGCGCCGACCGTGACCAGCTCGACAGCCGGGTGCGCGAGCGCACCGAGGCGCTGCGCTTGAGCGAGGGTCGCCTGTCCAGCCTGCTGTCGCTGTCGGCCGACTGGATCTGGGAGCAGGATGCGCAGTTGCGGTTCACCTACATCTCCGAGGGCATGGAGGCGGCCACCGGCATCGCGCCGTCGCGGCTGTTGGGCCGCCACAGGATGGCGGACGGCACGCTCGATGCGTCGCCGGAATCGCTGGCCGCGTACGAGGCCTGCATCGAGGGCCGCAAGGCCTTCCGCGACTTCACGTACGGGATCACACGCGTCGATGGCGTGCGTTGCTATGTCCGCATCAGCGGCGAGCCGGTGTTCGACGAGGGCGGCAATTTCCGCGGCTACCGCGGCGTAGGCCGCGACGTGACGGCGACCGCGCTGGCCGAGTTGAAGGTCCACGAGCTGGCCTGCTACGACAGCCTGACCGGGCTGCCCAACCGCAACATGTTCCTCGGCGAACTGGACCGCACGATCGCACGCGCCCGCCGGCAGGGCCGCGAGTTTGCGGTGTGCTTCATCGACCTGGATCGCTTCAAGACGGTCAACGACATGCTGGGCCACGATGCCGGCGACGAGTTGCTGAAGATGATGGCCGGCCGCTTGCGCGGCGTGCTGCGGGAGTCCGACCTCGTGGCGCGCCTCGGCGGCGATGAGTTCGTCGTGCTGCTGGAGGGCGGCGGCAGCGCGGCCGATCTGAGCGCCGTGGCGCAGAAGATGCTCGCGGCGATCGGCCAGCCGTTGACGCTGCACGGCTGCGTCTTCGACATCACCTGCAGCATCGGCGTTGGCGTGTTCCCCACCGATGGCGAGGATGCCGCCACGCTGCTCAAGCATGCCGATGCGGCGATGTACCTGGCCAAGGAGCGCGGCAAGAACACCCTGCAGTTCTATACCGCCGAACTGGCCGACATGGCCGAGCGTCAGTTCGCCATCGAGTCGGAGCTTCGCCTGGCGCTCGTTCGCGACGAACTGCTGCTGCATTTCCAGCCCAAGATCGACATCGCCACCGGTCGCATGTGCAGCGCCGAGGCGCTGGTGCGCTGGGCCCATCCGCAACGTGGGCTGGTGCCGCCAGGCGACTTCATTGCGCTGGCCGAGGAGCGAGGGCTGATCGTGCCGATCGGCCGGTGGGTCATCCAGGCCGCCTGCCGGCAGATGCGCGACTGGCGCCGCGCCGGCCTGGCCGCGCCGATGGTGGCGGTGAACCTGTCGGCGCGGCAGTTTGCCAGCGACACCTTGATCGATGACCTGGTCGGCGCGCTGAGCTCGCACGGCATCGCGCCGTCGCAGTTCGAGGTGGAGCTCACCGAGAGCGTGCTGATGGCCGACCCCGAGCGGGCCAACCAGGTGTTGCAGCAGCTGCACGCCATGGGCATCCGCATTTCGATCGACGACTTCGGCACGGGATATTCGTCACTGTCCTATCTGAAACGCTTCCCGGCGCAGACCGTGAAGATCGATCGCTCGTTCATCCGCGGGCTGCCCGAGGACAAGAACGACGCAGCCATCACGCAGGCGGTGATTGCGATGGCGCACAGCCTCGGGCTGGCCGTGGTGGCCGAAGGCGTGGAGACGCACGCCCAGCTGCAGATGCTGCGCCTGCTGGGCTGCGACGAGGCCCAGGGCTATCTGCTGGGCCGCCCGATGCCGGCGGCTGACCTGGCGCTGAGGCTGGATCCGGACACGCCTGTGTTGCCTGAGCTGGTTCAGACACCCCAGATCAGCGTGCCGGCAGCGCACCCACGCTTACAGGTTCACCGCGGCGTCGTCCAGCGTGCCGAAGAGGTACACGGGACGACTCGCGGAATGCGTGCGATCGATTGAATTGTTGGGCAGATAACAGACGCCGTCCGGGGCGGGTGCGAACAATGCGCCCACGATGAACCGGAGGCCCCATGCCCGACTACAGGAACAAGGTCCAGGCCATCGCCGACGCGATGGCGCCGCTGCGATCCGGCATGCGCTTGATGATGGGCGAGTTCGTCGGCGCGGGCGAGCCGGCCTGCTGCGTGCAGTGGCTGCTGCGATCCGGCATCACCGACCTGACCCTGATCGCCAACACGCCCGGTTTGCGCGGCGGCTTCCTGAAGGCGCTGCTGTTCGAGTCGGGCCAGGTGCGCGAGTACATCGGCACCCATGTCGGCACGACGGAGGAATCGACCGCGGCGTACCTCGAGGGCCGCGTGCTGGTGCGCGAGTTCTTTCCGATGGGGACCTGGGCCGAGAAAGTGCGCGCGGGCGCCATGGGTCTGGGCGGCGTGCTGGTGCCAGTGGGCGTGGGGCTGCTCGACCAGCCGGACATCTTTCCGCAGCACGACGGCCCGAAGCCGGTGCTGGCGCTGAACGGCCAGACCTACTTCGTCGAAGAGGCATTGACCGCCGACGTCGCAATCATCAAGGGTTGGCGCGCCGACACCTTCGGCAATGTGGAGTTCCGCCAGACTGCGCTGCAGAACCAGCGAGACCTGGCGATGGCTGCGCGCTACACCGTCGTCGAGGTCAACGAGATCGTCGCGGTCGGTCAGATCGAACCCGAGCGCGTCGGTTGCCCGGGCGTGTTCATCGACGCCGTGGTCCAGGGCCACACGCTGGCACAGCAGCACGACCTCTATCGCCGCCACTGGATCGGGCTGGGCCGCCTCGCGCCCGCCGCCGCTTGAGGAGTCCGGCATGAATCCGAAAGACCTGATCGCCTGGCGCTGCGCGCAGGAGCTCAAGGCGGGGCAAGTGGTCAACCTGGGGCTGGGCACGCCGACGTTGGTGGCGAACCATCTGCCGCCCGACGCAGGCGTGATCTTCCACACCGAGAACGGCGCCTTCGGCTTCGGCGGGCGGCCCGATTTCTACAACGCCGACAGCGACCTCACCAACGCTGGCTGCGAACCGATCACCCTGCTGCCGGGGGCCGCTCTGATGGACTTGGCCACCTCGCTGGGCGCGATGCGCAAGGGCTACATCGACATCACCATCCTCGGTGCGCTGGAGGCCGATGCCGAGGGCAACCTCGCCAACTGGGCGACGCGCCGCCAAGGCCGATGGTGGCCAGGGATCGGCGGCGCCATGGATCTTTGCCACGGCACGCCGGTGGTCATCGCGGCTTTGCAGCACACCGACAAGCGCGGCGAACCCAAGGTGCGGCAACGCTGCAGCCTGCCGCTGACCGGCCGGC
>VBDL01000376.1 GCA_005884255.1 Betaproteobacteria bacterium
CAGGTTCTCCAGCTCCTCGTCGCTGGAGCGCACCGCTCCGGCGCCGGCGTCGGCCATGCAGTCGTGGAATTCCTCGAGCGTCCAGTCCAGCTCGTTGGCCACCTCCTTGGCGCGCGGCGCGCGTCCTAGCCGATGCTCCAGCCGCTGCACCGCGACCTTCACTTCGCGCAGGCGGGCGCGCACGTGGCGCGGCAGCGTGTCGGTGGCGCGCAGCGAGTCGAGCATGGCGCCTTCGATGCGCCGAGCGGCATAGGTCTCGAAGCTGGAGCCGCGGCCCTCCTCGAAGCGCGTGAGCGCCTCGTTCAGGCCGATCAGGCCCGCCTGCTCGAGCTCGTCAATCCCTACGTTGGCCGACAGACGTGAGCGCAGCCGGCCCGCGATCCGCCGAACCAGCGGCTTGTACACGAGCATGTCGGCGCTGCGCTGACAGCGCCAGGAGGGGACGCCACGGGAGTTCATCAAGCTTGTCCGGGGCCGCCCACCGCTGCGGCCCATGTCGCTTGCACGTATCGTCGCGCTCCCGCGCGCGCGGGTCAACCGCGGCCGGCTAGCTTGCCATCCACCGAATAGGGGCCCGCACCATGCGCGGCAACGAACAGCAGCCCGCCGACGATGGCCAGGTTCTTGAAGAAGTTGATGCTCTGCATCATCTTCTGGTCCGGTGGTGACGCCCAGAAGGCATGAAAGATCAGCGCCGCCACGAGCGTGAACAGCGCCAGGATCAGCGCCGCCCAGCGCGCCTGCCAGCCCACCAGCAGCGCGCCGGCCACGCCCACCTCGATGAGGATGGTGATCACCGCCAGCACGGCCGGCAGCGGCAGACCGGCCGACGCGATGTAGCCCGCCGCGCCCTGAAAGTCGCCGATCTTGCCGAGGCCGGCGGGAATGAAGAGGAGCGCGATGAGCACGCGGCCGAGCAGCGGCCCAAAGCGTTCGACGCTCGTATTCATGAGGAACCCCTTTCGTCTTCTTGGTCAGTGTCGCGTGCCCAGGTGCAACAGCCGGCGCACCAGCCCCGGCTCGGTGCGCGCGGCCGGGTGGGTGTGCGTGACCAGCAGAGCCGACGCAAGATACAGCGCATTGAGCAGCCGGCTTGCGCGCTCCACACTCATGCCCGGCCAGCCGGCGATGCTGCGCAACGCCGCGGACTCGCGGCGCAGGCGCTCCAGGGCCGAGCCGAGTGCGCCCGGTACCTCGAGCTCGCGCAGCGCCTCGCGGTTGAGCACACGATAGGCCGCCGTGCCGCCGATCTCGGTGAGCAGCGCCGCGCGCGGCCCATACAGCGCCACGGCCCACAGCATCGGCACCAGCGGGCGGTAATGATCGGCGCGTGCGATGCGCTCGTGCATCCAGTCGCCCGGCGGCCGCACCCCCGGCGCCTCGCTGCCCAGCAGCATGAGGTCGGCCATGCCGGCCGCGGATGCGGTGGCGAAATCGCGCGGGCAGTGGTAGAGCATGTTCCAGGGAAAGATCGTCACCGGCCACACCATGTCCTCGTGGCGCAGGTACAGCAGCGCCGGCTCGCGGTTGCGCAGGCAGGCGGCGAGCACTTCGAGCACATCGTTGTTGTCGGGGTCGCGTTCCAGACGCTGCAACTCGCCGGTCAGCGTGGTCGACAGCATCGTCGGGCCCTCCAGCCGCATGAAGCCGCTGGTGCCGGTGTCGTGCTGCACGCGCTCGAAGGCGCTGACACGCCACAACGTGGAGTCCTCGAAATCGCGCATGAGGCTTGGGGGATGCGAATCGACGCGCCGATTCTGCGGCGCGGCTCCGCCCGGGGGTGTGAACGCTGGTAATGCGGCGTGTCTTCGGGCGGCCGGACGCCCGATTGAGGAACAATTCAACGCTCATGAGCACCTTCATCGCAACCCTGCAGCCGGCCGGGCTGCAATTCGCCGCGCCCGCGTCGATGCCGCTGCTGCAGGCCGCAGTGCGGGCCGGCATCCGCCTGGCCGCGTCGTGCCGCAACGGCACCTGCCGCACCTGCATGTGCCGCCTGACGAGCGGCAGCATCCGTTACCACATCGAGTGGCCGGGTCTGCTGGCGGAAGAGAAGGCGCAAGGCTTCATCCTGCCCTGCGTGGCACATGCGGCATCCGATTTGGTCATCGAAGGAGTGTTTGAGTGAGCGGCGTTGATTTCGAGTTGCGGGGCGACTTCATCCCGCTGGATGCGCTGCTCAAGGCCACCGGCCTGGCCGGCAGCGGCGGCGCGGCAAAGGCGCTGGTGGCCAGTGGCGCGGTGCAGGTCGACGGGCAGCAGGAGTTGCGCAAGACCTGCAAGCTGCGCGCGGGCCAGGTGGTCAGTGTGGGCGACACACGGATTCGTGTGCGCGCAGCGACCGAGGCCTGAATGCCCGCGCTGCGGATCGAACCCGCCACTGCGCAACACCGCGACGACATCGCCGCGGTGATGAACGACTGCGGCGACGCCCGCCACTGCTGGTGCGCTTTCTGGTCGCGCCCACGGTCCGACTTCGATGCAGACTGGGGCGAAGGCAACCGCCGCTGGTTCATGGCGCGGCTCGACGCCGCGCCGCAGCCGATCGGCGTGCTGGCCTACGTCGATGATGAGCCCGCCGGCTGGTGCGCGATTGCCCCGCGCAGCGACCACGAGCGGCTCGCGCGCTCGCGCAACCTCGCGCCGGTGGACGACGCGCCAGTGTGGTCCATCACCTGCTTTGTCATCGCCAAGCGCTTTCGCCGCCAGGGCCTGATGCGTGCCTTGATCGATGGCGCCGTGGCGCTGGCGCGCAAGCATGGGGCGCCGGCGGTCGAGGCCTATCCGGTGGACCCGCAGCGCAAGATGGGTTCGGGCGAGCTCTACACCGGGTTGCTGTCGGCGTTCACCGCCGCCGGCTTCCATGAAGTGGCGCGCCGCGCACCGACACGGCCGATGGTGCGAATGCAGCTGTAGGGTGGGCTTCAGCCCACCATCGCCCTGTGGGCTGAAGCCCACCCTACAAGGCCCTACGCCGCTTTGATTGCGTCCTCTTCGTCGCCGACCTCCTCGCCGAGGAAGCCGCCGCTCTGGTGGGCCCACAGCCGCGCATAGATGCCGCCCTGCGCGAGCAGGCTGCGGTGGTCGCCCTCCTCGACGATGCGGCCCTTGTCGAGCACGATGAGGCGGTCCATCGCCGCGATCGTCGACAGGCGGTGCGCGATAGCCACCACCGTCTTGCCCTCCATCAGCTTGTACAGGCTGGCCTGGATCGCCGCCTCCACCTCGGAATCGAGCGCGCTGGTGGCGCGCTGGCCGCCGGATAGCTTCACGCCGCGCTCGCCCACATGCGCGTCGTAGGCATGCCGGCCCTTCGGGTCGGTGAGCCCTTCGATGAACTCGTGTGCCTCGGCGCGGCGCGCGGCGGCGATCATCTGCGCGTCGCTCGCATCGGGCTTGCCGTAGAGGATGTTGTCGCGCACCGAGCGGTGCAGCAGCGAGGTGTCCTGCGTGACCATGCCCACCTGCTCGCGCAAGGAGACCTGCGTCACGCGGGACACGTCCTGCCCGTCGATCAGCACGCGGCCGGCCTGCACGTCATGGAAGCGCAGCAGCAGGTTCACCACCGTCGACTTGCCGGCGCCCGAGCGCCCGACCAGGCCGATCTTCTCGCCGGGGCGGATGTGCAGGTTGAAGTTGTCGAGCACGCGCTGCGGGCCGTCGTAGGCGAAGCCCACGTGCTCGAAGCGGATGTCGCCGCGGCGCACCTGCAGCGCCGGCGCGCCGGGCTTGTCGGTCACCGCATGGGCTCGCGACAATGTGTTGATGCCGTCCTGCACGGTGCCGATGTGCTCGAACAGCGTGGCCATCTCCCACATGATCCAGTGCGCGATCCCGTTCAGCCGCAGCGCCATCGCGGTGGCCGCCGCCACCGCCCCGACGCCGACCTCGCCGCGCGACCACAGCCACAAGGTGGCGCCCGCGGTGCCCAGCACCAGCAGCATGTTCAGCGTGTGGTTCGCCACCTCGAAGCCGCTGACCAGACGCATCTGCCCGTAGGCCGTGACCATGAACTCGCGCATCGCCGAGCGCGCATAACCCGCCTCGCGTCCCGCGTGCGAGAAGAGCTTCACGGTCGCGATGTTGGTGTAGGCATCGGTAACGCGGCCGGTCATCAGCGAGCGCGCATCGGCCTGCGCCTTCGCCACCCTGCCCAGCCGCGGCACGAAGTAGCGCAGCGCCGCGAGATACAGCGCGAGCCAGCCGACGAAGGGCAGCGCGAGCCGCGCATCGAAGGCACCGACTACGACCACCATCGTCGCGAAGTAGATGACGACGAAGACGATGATGTCGGTGACGATCATCAGCGTGTCGCGCACCGCCAGTGCCGTTTGCATCACCTTGGCGGCGACGCGGCCGGCGAACTCGTCCTGGTAGAAGCTCATGCTCTGGCCGAGCATCAGCCGGTGGAAGTTCCAGCGCAGGCGCATCGGCAGGTTGCCGGCCAGCGCCTGGTGCTTGAGCACGGTTTGCAGCGCCACCGCCAGCGGGCTGGCCAGCAGCACGGCGGCGAGCAGCAGCAGGGTCCCGCGCGCATCGCTGAACAGCCGCGATGGCGGCACGTGCACCAGCCAGTCGACGATGTGGCCGAGCATCGAGAACAGCAGCGCCTCGAACGCACCGATCAGCGCGGTGAGCAGCGTCATGCCGAGGATGAAGCGGCGCAGGCCGTGCGTGCAGGCCCAGAGGAATGCGAAGAAGCCGGATGGCGGCGTCTGCGGCTCGGCCTCGGGGTACGGGTCGACGAGCCGCTCGAAGAACTGGAACACGGATGGCGCCTTGTGAGTGTGTGCCCCCAGGGCTCGGCAAGCCGAGCCCGCCCCCCGAGGGGGTCAAGGAACTCGGGAGCGGCCCGTCGTTTCCTTGAGAGGTCGTCCGACCAGGCGTCGCACCCCGGCGTCGGTATAGGGGTTTGCCAGTAGAGCCGTGGACAGGGGCTCGGCGCGCGGCAGCACGCGGCGAATAATCGACTTTGCGTGGACGCAAGGAGGGGCCGCCATGATCTTCGAGCAGATTGCCACCGGGGGCTGCCAGTCCTACCTCGTGGACCGCATCGGCCTCGCGATGATCGAAGCCGCAGAACGCGAGGGCAAGCTGCCGCCCGGCGGCACGGTGATCGAGGCGACCGCCGGCAATACCGGTCTCGGCCTCGCGCTGGTGGCGCGCGCCAAGGGCTACAAGGTGCTGCTGGTGGTGCCGGACAAGATGTCCGCCGAGAAGGTGCTGCACCTGAAGGCGCTCGGCGCCGAGGTGCACTGGACGCGCTCCGACGTCGCCAAGGGCCACCCCGCCTACTACCAGGACATGGCCGCGCGGCTGGCGAAGGAAGTGCCGAACAGCTACTACGTCGACCAGTTCAACAACCCGGCCAACCCCTTGGCGCACGAGACGACCACCGCGCCGGAGATCTGGCAGCAGGCTGGCCACCGTGTCGATGCCATCGTCTGCGGCGTCGGCTCCGGTGGCACGCTCACCGGCCTCAAGCGCTACTTCCAGCGCGTGAACCCGCCCACTGAAATCGTGCTCGCCGATCCCAAAGGTTCGCTGCTCGCCGACTACATCGCCACCGGCGAGGATTTCGTGCCGTCGATCGCCGATCTTTCCGGCGTGAAGCACGCCTACACCATCGACGATGAAGAGAGCTTCGGCACCGCGCGCGAGCTGCTCAAGCGCGAAGGCATCGCCAGCGGCTCCTCCACCGGCACGCTGCTCGCCGCGGCGCTGCGCTACTGCCGCGAGCAGACGAGCCCGAAGCGCGTGGTGACCTTCGTCTGCGACACCGGCACGCGGTATCTGTCGAAGGTCTACAACGACCACTGGATGTTCGACCAAGGGCTGCTGCATCGCCCGCAGGTCGGCGACCTGCGCGACCTCATCTCGCGGCGCATGGAGGACGACGACGTGGTCAACGTGGCACCCGACGACCAGCTGCTCACCGCCTTCCAGCGCATGCGCGCCTCCGACGTGTCGCAGGTCCCGGTGCTCAAGGACGGCAAGCTCGTTGGCCTGCTCGACGAATCGGACCTGTTGATGGGCATCCACATGGAGGCAGCGCATTTCCACGACCCGGTGAGCAAGGCGATGAGCCAGCGCGTCGAGACATTGCCGCCCGACGCCGGCATGGACCGGTTGTTGGCCACGCTGAACGCAGGGCTGGTCGCGGTGATCGCCGACAAGCGCAAGTTCTATGGTCTGATCACGCGCTTCGATCTGCTGAACCACCTGCGGAGAACGCTCGCATGAACGACAACAAGATGGCCTTCAACACGCGCGTGATCCATGCGGGGCAAGCGCCGGATCCGAGTACCGGCGCGATCATGCCGCCGATCTATGCGACCTCGACCTACGTGCAATCGAGCCCCGGCGTGCACAAGGGCTACGAATACTCGCGCTCGCAGAACCCGACGCGCGAAGCCTTCGAGCGCTGCGTGGCCGACTTGGAGAACGGCGCGCGCGGCTATGCCTTCGCGTCCGGCCTGGCAGGGATGTCCACCGTCCTCGAGCTGCTCGATGCCGGCGCGCACATCGTCTCCAGCGACGATCTCTACGGCGGCACCTTCCGCCTGTTCGAGCGCGTGCGCCGGCGCAGCGCGGGCTTGAACTTCACCTTCGCCGACCTCACCGACCCGCAGGCGCTGCGCCGCGCCATCCGCCCCGAGACCAAGATGCTGTGGGTCGAGACGCCGTCGAACCCGCTGCTGCGCATCACCGACCTCGCGGCGGTGGCCAGGATCGCGCGCGAGCACAACCTGATCGCGGTGGCCGACAACACCTTCGCCAGCCCCTGGGGCCAGCGGCCGCTGGATCTCGGCTTCGACATCGTCGTGCACTCGACCACCAAGTACCTGAACGGCCACTCCGACATCGTCGGCGGCGTCGCGGTGGTCGGCGGCGAGAAGCGGCAGGATGCATGGCGCGAGCAGCTCGCGTTCCTGCACAACGCGGTCGGGGCAATCGCCGGGCCCTTCGATGCCTTTCTCGCGCTGCGCGGCGTGAAGACGCTCGGGCTGCGCATGGAGCGCCACTGTGCCAACGCGCATGTGCTGGCCGACTGGCTGCAGGCGCAGCCGAAGGTCGCGCGCGTGCACTACCCGGGCCTGGAGAACCACCCGCAGCACGCCATTGCGCGCAAGCAGATGAAGGCCTTCGGCGGCATGGTGACGATCGAGCTCGACAGCGACCTCGCCGGCGCGCGCCGCTTCCTCGAGGCCTGCCGCATCTTCGCGCTGGCCGAGAGCCTGGGCGGCGTCGAGAGCCTGATCGAGCACCCGGCGATCATGACGCACGCATCGATTCCGGCCGAGCAGCGCAAGGCGCTGGGCATCGGCGACACGCTGATCCGGCTGTCGGTCGGCATCGAGGACGTGGCCGATTTGCGTGACGATTTGACAGGGGCCTTGGCTGCGGTCTGAACGGATGGCGTATGCTGGGCGCTCCACTGCAGGAGGCGCCCATTGGCCACCCCGAACTACTCGTATGAGAAGCGCCAGCGCGAGCTGGCCAAGAAGCGCAAGGCCGAAGAGAAGCGGCAGCGCAAGCAGGAACATCGCACGGAAGGCAGCGCGCCGGCGGAAACGCCAGCGCAGGGGACACCGCCGGAGACGAAGGTGGGGTGAGGCGCACGGCGCAGCGCTCTCCTCCTCACTCAGCCACCCCCGCCCTCCTCAACCCCTCCACGAACTGCTCCAGCGGCGCCCGGTCGCGGTAGGGCAGTACGCGCAGCGTGTGCTCGATCGTGTACTGCGGGTTGATGGCCATCAGCTCGCTCCACAGGCGACGCGCCTCGTCTTCGTGGCCGGTGTGGCCATACAAAGACGCGAGATAGGCGCGCGTGACGTCCGAGCTCGGCATGTGGATCAGGCGGCGCTTGAAGCTCGCTTCGGCGTCGGCGTAGCGGCCCAGCGCGAACTGGGCGCGGCCTAGTGCGTGCATCCACAGGTTGAACTGCGGGTCCAGGCGCAGCGCCTGCTCCAGCAGCTCGATCGCCTGCTCGTGCCGGCCGCCGAAGTGCAGCACGTTGCCCAGGGCCCCGTGGGCCTGTGAAGAGTTCGGGGCGAGCTCGATCGCCCTGCGCGCCGCGGCCTCGGCTTCGTCGAGCCGGCGCAGCCACATCAGCATCATGGCCACCGCGTCGTGCGCTACCGCTTCCATCGGCCCCAGCTCGCAGGCGCGGCGCGCCAGCGCCAGCCCGTGCTCGAGGTCGCCGGCCGTGCGGCCGTTCCACGCGTTGGTGTATTCGGTGCCGAGCACGATGGCGAGGTACGCATAGGCTTCCGCCATCTGCGGGTCGAGCTGTAGCGCGCGCTCCAGCATCGTGCGCGCCTCGATGGCGGTGTCGGCCTTGAACTGCAGGATGCAGCTGCGCGCCCGGATCAGGCAGTCGTAGGCCTCGACGTTGACCTTGCCGCGCTCCTGCCAGCGCGCCTGGTCCCCGCCGGTGAAGCGGATCGCGAGCGTCTGCACGATGTTGCGCGTGACCTCGTCCTGCACGAGGAAGATGTCTTCCAGGTCGCGGTCGTAGCGGTCGGCCCACACGTGCCCGCCGGACTCCGCATCGATCAGCTGCACGTTGATGCGTACGCGGTTGCCGGCGCGCCGCACGCTGCCTTCGAGCACGTGGCGCACGCCGAGTTTGCGACCCACGTCCTTGATGTCGACGCTCTGCTTCTTGAAGGTGAACGTGGAGTTGCGCGCGATCACGAACAGGCCCGAGATCTTCGAGCAGTCGGTGATGATGTCTTCGGTGATGCCGTCGGCGAAGTATTCCTGCTCGGGGTCGCCGCTCATGTTGGTGAAGGGCAGCACGGCTAGCGAAGGCCGGTCCGGCAGGCGCAGCGCGGGCGCGGCGGCCGGCGGGGGCTGCGGCGGCACCAGCCTGAAGACGCGCACCGGGTGGGCGATGTTCTTCACCGGCTGCTCGCCCTCGTCGACGAAGCTCGCGCCCAGCTTGCCCCTCACCGCGCCGTGCACCGCGTCGGAGACGGTGATGCCGCCGGGCTCGGCCAGCGCCTGCAGCCGCGCCGCGATGTTCACGCCGTCGCCGTACACCGTGCCATCCGGCTTCTCGATCACGTCGCCCATGTGCACGCCGATGCGAAAGCGCATCTGCCGCTCGGGTGGCACGGCCTCGGTGAACGCGCTCAATTCCCGCTGCACCGCGACGGCCGCGTTCACCGCGCCCACCGCCGTCTCGAACGCGGCGAGCACGGAGTCGCCGGCCATGTCGATCACGCGGCCGCGGTTCGACTCGATCTGTGCACGAAACACGGCACGCGCCGCATCGAGCGCGGCCACGGTGGCGCGCTCGTCGGTCGCCATCAGGCGCGAATAGCCCGCGGCATCCGCCGCGAGAATCGCTGCCAGTCGTTGCTTGAGCTCAACCCCGTCCACCTGCCTCGCCCTTATGCTTCAACGCCTCCAGTAGCGGCCCCACGATGTCCATCGGCAACGGGAACACGATGGTCGAGTTCTTGTCCGCGGCGATCACCGTGAGTGTCTCCAGGTAGCGCAGCTGAATCGCCTGCGGCTGCTTGGCGAGGATCTCCGCGGCCTGCGCGAGCTTCACCGAGGCCTGCAGCTCGCCCTCGGCATGGATCACCTTCGCGCGCCGCTCGCGCTCGGCCTCGGCCTGGCGGGCGATCGCGCGGATCATCGTCTCGTT
>VBDL01000377.1 GCA_005884255.1 Betaproteobacteria bacterium
TGTAGACGCGGCCGATCTTGCAGTCGGCCATCATCTCGGCCTCTTTCAGCGCCTGCTGGATCGACTGCACGGTGGCGTCGATGTTGACCACCACGCCGCGCTTCAGACCGTGCGACGACGCGGTGCCGATGCCCGCCACGCGCAGCTCGCCGCCGGGCAGCACTTCGGCGACCACCGCCATCACCTTGGCCGTGCCGATGTCCAGGCCGACGACCAGATCCTTGTATTCCTTGGCCATGGGGTCCCTCAGTTCCTCTTCTTTCCTGCGACGGGCTTATCGCTCGTCGTGATGCCCTTGAGCTTCACCGCGTAGCCGTCGGCGTGGCGCAGGTCGGCGTACTGCAGCGGCCGCTGGTAGCGCGCGGTCACCTGCGTCAAGGTGCGCACGAAGCGCTCGCTGCGCGCGAGCACTTCGTCGTCGCTGCCGCGGCCGAGCTCGATGTCGGCGCCGGAGTCGAGCTCCGCGCGCCACGAGCCGCGGCCCGACAGGTTCAGCGTGTCGATCGTCATGTCCAGCTTCGCGAGCACCGGCTGCAGGCGCTGGTACATCGTCAGCATGTGCGCCGACGTGCCCTCGGGCCCGGCGAAGGTGGGCAGCGCATCGTCTTCGACGTCGCCGAGATTGGCCTCGAACACCTCGCCCTCGGTGTTCACCAGCCGGTCGTTGCCATCGTCGGCATGCCACAGCGCCGCGGCGCGGTGTTCCTCCAGCCGCACGCTCAGGCGATCGGGCCACACGCGGTGCACCACCGCGCGCCGCACCCACGGCACGGATTCGAAGGCGGCGCGCGTTTGCGCGAGGTTCAGCGTGAAGAAGCTGCCCTTGAGCTTGGGCGCGACGTTGGCGCGGATCGTCGATCGGCAGGCGCGCCACCCACCACAGCGCACCCACGACGACGGCGAGCGCGGCCAGCACGAACACGGCGTTCGCGACGGCGCGCATCAGCCGCACATCGGCGGGCAGAGGCTGCGGGAGGGTGGCGGCGGCGTTCATCGCGTCGAATCGAGCCTCGCGGTGGCGAGCAGCTGCACGCACAGCTGCTCGTAGCTGATGCCCGCGGCCTTGGCCGACATCGGCACCAGCGAGTGGCCGGTCATCCCCGGGGACGTGTTCATCTCGAGCAGGAAGGCCTTGCGGTCCGCCGCGCGGATCATCAGGTCGGCACGGCCCCAGCCGCGGCAGCCGAGCGTGCGGTACGCCGCCACCACCAGGCGCTGGATCTCGCGCTCCTCGGCTTCCGGCAGGCCGCTCGGCACCAGGTAGTGCACGTCGTCGGTGAAGTACTTGTTCTGGTAGTCATACGCGCCTTCGGGCGCGACGATGCGGATCACCGGCAGGGCCTGGGCCGACGCGCCGTCGCCGAGCACCGGGCAGGTCACTTCTTCGCCGTCGATGAATTCCTCGCACAGCACGTCGGGGTCGTACTGCGACGACAGCGTCACCGCGTCCTGCATCTCGGAGTAGCCCTGGACCTTGGTGACGCCGATCGACGAGCCCTCGCGCGGGGGCTTGACGATCAGCGGCAGGCCGAGATCGTCCGGCACCGTGCGGATGCGCTCGCGCGCCTGATCTTCCGGCGCCAGCCACACGTAGCGCGGCGTCGGCAGGCCTTCGGCCAGCCACACGCGCTTGGTCATCACCTTGTCCATCGCGATGGCGCTGGCCATCACGCCGGAGCCGGTGTAGGGGATGCCGAGCAGCTCCAAAGCGCCCTGCACCGAGCCGTCCTCGCCGTGGCGGCCGTGCAGCGCGATGAAGCAGCGCGCGAAGCCCTCGCGCTTCAATTCGCTCAGCTCGCGCTGCGCCGGATCGAAGGCATAGGCATCGACGCCCTGGCTCTTCAGCGCATTGAGCACGCCGGTGCCGGACATCAGGCTCACTTCGCGCTCGGCGCTGGTGCCGCCCATCAGCACCGCGACCTTGCCGAGCGCTTTCACGTCCACGCTCATGTTGACTCCTTGCAGAGTTCGGCGACCTTCGCCGCCACGCCGCCGATCGAGCCGGCACCCATTGCGATCACCACATCGCCCTCGCGCGACTGGTCGCGGATCGTGGCCGGCAACTCGGCCACGTCGTCGACGAACACCGGGTCCACCTTGCCGGCGACGCGCAGCGCGCGTGCCAGCGAGCGGCCGTCGGCGGCAACGATCGGCGCCTCGCCAGCCGCATACACCTCGGTCAGCAGCACCGCATCGGCCGAGCCCATCACCTTGACGAAGTCCTCGAAGCAGTCGCGCGTGCGCGTGTAGCGGTGCGGCTGGAAGGCGATCACCAGGCGGCGGCCGGGGAAGGCGCCGCGCGCGGCGGCGATCACCGCGGCCATCTCGACCGGGTGGTGGCCGTAGTCATCGATCAAGGTGAACACCCCGCCGCCGGCCGCGGGCAGCTCGCCATAGCGCTGGAAGCGGCGCCCGACGCCGGTGAACTCCGCGAGCGCCTTCACCGTCGGTGCATCGGGCAGCTCCAGCTCGGTGGCCACCGCGATGGCGGCCAGCGCATTGCGCACGTTGTGCTCGCCGGGCAGGTTCAGCGTGACCTCGAGGTCGGGCATCTTCACGCCATTGCGCCGCTGCACCGTGAAGCGCATCTGCCCGCCGGGCAGCGCCTGCACGTTGACCGCGCGCACCTGCACGTCGTCGCCCAGGCCGTAGCTGAGCACCGGCCGCGGGATGAGCGGGATGATCGAGCGCACGCCGGGATCGTCGGCGCACACGATGGCCGCGCCGTAGAACGGCATGCGGTGCAGGAAGTCGACGAAGGCCTGCTTCAGCTTGGCGAAGTCGTGGCCGTAGGTCTCCATGTGGTCGGCGTCGATGTTGGTGACGACCGACAGCACCGGCGTGAGGTTGAGGAAGGACGCATCGGACTCGTCGGCCTCGACGACGATGAAGTCGCCCGCGCCGAGCCGCGAGTTGGCCCCCGCGCTATTGAGCTTGCCGCCGATCACGAAGGTCGGGTCGACGCCGGCCTCGGCGAGCACGCTGGTCACCAGCGACGTGGTCGTCGTCTTGCCGTGCGTGCCGGCGATCGCGATGCCCTGCTTCAGGCGCATCAGCTCGGCCAGCATCACCGCGCGCGGCACCACCGGCACGCGAGCAGCGCGCGCGGCGATCACCTCGGGGTTGTCGCCCTTCACCGCGGTGGAGGTGACCACGGCCTGCGCGCCGGCGACATGCGCCGCATCGTGGCCGATG
The DNA here is from genome assembly GCA_005884255.1 of Betaproteobacteria bacterium. Classification (GTDB taxonomy): domain Bacteria; phylum Pseudomonadota; class Gammaproteobacteria; order Burkholderiales; family Burkholderiaceae_C; genus VBDL01. The sequence goes on from VBDL01000377.1 coordinate 3,196, forward strand.
TGCACGCGGATGCCGAGCGTGGCGAGGCGCTTGGTCGTCGCGCTGTCGGACTGATCCGAGCCCGACACTGCGTAGCCGAGGTTGTGCAGGATCTCCGCGATGCCGCTCATGCCGGCGCCGCCGACGCCGACGAAGTGGATCTGCTTGACGGCGTGCTTCATGGGCGCGCCTCCTTGTTCACCAATTTCTCGATTTCATCGGCGACGCGCGCTGCGGCGCGCGGCCGACCCAGTGCACGCGCGCGCTCGGCCATCGCCAGCAGCTCGTCACGCGTGAGGTTCTTCATCAGCTCCGCCAGCCGTGCCGGCGTGAGCTCCTGCTGCGGCAGGTGCAGCGCCGCGTGGTGCTGCGCCATGAAGGCCGCGTTGTCGCGCTGGTGGCCGGTGGTGCTGACGACCAGTGGCACCAGCACGCTGGCCACGCCGGCCGCGCACAGCTCGCTCACCGTCACCGCGCCGGCGCGGCAGACGATCACGTCGCAGTCGGCCAAGCGCTGCGCCATGTCGTCGATGAAGGGCAGCACCTCGGCCTCGACACCGAGCCGCTCGTACGAGGCGCGCACCGCATCGAGCTGCGCGCTGCCGGTCTGGTGCGTGACGCGGGGCCGCTGTGCGGCGGGGATCATCGACAGCGCCTGCGGCAGGTTATCGTTGAGCACCTTGGCGCCGAGGCTGCCGCCGACTACCAGCACCGACAGCGGCCCCTGCCGCTGCGCGAAGCGCTGCGACGGCGGATCGATCGCCTCGATCTCGCT
>VBDL01000378.1 GCA_005884255.1 Betaproteobacteria bacterium
TGCTCAACTTCCTTCGATCAATTCGAGTTCCACCAGCACCGCGCCGGCGGCGACGGTGTCGCGCATCTGTGCGCGCAGGCTCAGCACGGTGCCTGCGGCGCGCGCGCTGAGCCACATCTCCATCTTCATCGCCTCGACGCACAGCAGCGGCTGGCCGGCGCTCACCGCGTCGCCGGGCGCTACCAATACCTGCGTGACGACGCCGGCCACCGGCGCGCGTGCGATGCGCGCGTCGTGCGCCGCGTCGCCATCGGGCACGGGTGAGGGCTCGTCGAACACGAAGGTGGCGTCGTGCAGCGCGAGATGCAGCGTGCCGTTGGCGTGCCGCGCGATGGCTCGGCGGGCGAGGCCGTCGAGCTCATAGCGCAGCGCGCCGTCGGCCTCGTGCGCGACGATGCGCACGCTATGGTTCCCGGCGTCCGTCGTGCCATCGTTGTGCAGGCGCACGCGCAGAGTCCGCATCGTGTCGTCGCAGCGCAGTGTGATATCGAAGGCTGCCACGCTGGCGGGGCGCCAGCCCTGACCGCCGCCCGACGCAAGCAACGCCGCAGCCACGCTCCAGGCCTCCTCGCTCGGTGCGGGGCGCTGCAGCAGCGGTTCGCCGCGCGCGGCCCACTCGTCGAGCGTGCCGGTGGTCAGCGTCGCGCCGCGAAAGGCCTCGTGCATGACGAGATCGCGCAGGAAGCGGCCGTTGTTCTTCGGTCCGAGCAGCGGCGCATCGTCGAGCGCCGCGGCGAGGCGCCGGATCGCGTCGTCGCGATCGCGGCCATGCGCGATCACTTTCGCGACCATCGCGTCGTAGTAGGGCGAGACCGTGCCGCCTTCGGAGATGCCGTCGTCGATGCGCACGCCGTCGCGCAGCGTGCGCGCCGGCTGCCAGTGCACGATGCGGCCGCTCTGCGGCGCAAAGGCAGCGTACGGGTCCTCGGCATACAGGCGCGCTTCGATGGCGTGGCCGCTGAAGCTGATCTCGTCTTGCCTCAGCGGCAGCGGCTCGCCGGCGGCAACGCGCAGCTGCCATTCGACGAGATCGAGCCCGGTGATCATTTCGGTGACCGGGTGCTCGACCTGCAGCCGCGTGTTCATCTCGAGGAAGTAGTGCTTGAGCTCGTGGTCGACGATGAACTCGACCGTGCCGGCGCCGCGGTACCCCACGGCCAGCACCGCCGCCACCGCATCGCGGCCCATCGCATCGCGCATCGCTGGCGTGACCACCGGCGACGGTGCCTCCTCGATCACCTTCTGCCGCCGGCGCTGCGCGGTGCAGTCGCGCTCGCCGAGGTGGATGGCGTTGCCGTGCGCGTCGGCAAACACTTGCACCTCGATGTGGCGACCGTGCTCGACCAGGCGTTCCAGCATCAGCGTGCCGTCACCGAAGGCGCTCTGCGCTTCGCGGCGCGCACCTGCAATGGCTTGCGCCAATTCATCGGCGCTGCGCACAAGGCGCATGCCGCGACCACCGCCGCCGGCCACCGCCTTGACGAGCAGCGGCCAACCCAGCCGCTGGCCTTCAGTGATCAGGCGATCGGCGGCCTGCTCGTCGCCGAGGTAGCCGGGCGCCGTCGGCACGCCGGCCTCGGCCATGCGTCGCTTGGCGCGCGCCTTGTCGCCCATCGCGTGGATCGCGTCCGCCGGCGGGCCGATGAAGACGATGCCGGCTTCCGCGCAGGCTCGTGCGAACGCGGCGTTCTCGCTCAAGAAGCCATAGCCGGGATGGATCGCGTCGGCACTGGTCTTCGTTGCAGCATCGAGGATCGCCGCGATGTTCAGGTACGACTGCGCCGCCGGCGATGGCCCGATGTGCACGGCCTCGTCGGCTTGCGCGACGTGCGGCGCTTGCGCGTCGGCATCGCTGAACACCGCGACGGTACGGCAGCCCAGCTTGCGCGCGGTGCGCATCACGCGGCACGCGATCTCGCCGCGGTTGGCGATGAGGATCTTCGAGAAGCTCATTGCGGCGCCCAGTGGGGCTTGCGCTTTTGCAGGAAGGCCATCGTGCCCTCCAATCCCTCGGACCCGAGCGCGGCGCGCGCGAACACGTCGGCGGCCTCGTGCACGAGCGACTCCGGCGCTGCGAAGCGCGCCTTTGCCAGCAGCGCCTTGGTGGCGGAGAGTGCGCCCGGCGCGCAGCGCAGGATCGTGTCCAGCGTGCGGCCGAGCGCGGTATCGAGCTCGTCGCTCGCGTGAATCTCGTGAACCAAGCCGAGCGCCAGCGCCTGGCGCGCGTCGATCGTCGCGGCGCTGATCGCCAGCCGCTTCGCTTGCGAGTAGCCCAGGCGCTCGACGAGGAAGGGGCCGATCTGCGCCGGCACCAGGCCGAGCGAGACCTCGGGCAGGCGAAAGCTCGCCGTCTCCGACGCGATCGCCACATCGGCGACGCAGGCGAGCCCGAAGCCGCCGCCCATCACCGTGCCTTCGAGCACCGCAACGAGCGCCAGCGGTGTGCGCGAGAAGGCCAGGCACAGCGCGCCGAAGCGCGCGTTGGTCTCGGCCAGCGCGTCGGCATTCGCGGCTCGCGCAGCGGCCAGGTCCTTCAAGTCGGCGCCGGCGCAGAAGTGGCCGCCGGCGCCGCGCAGCACGACGATGCGGGTCGTGGCATCGGCCTCGGCGTCACGCAAGGCCTCGCGCAACTCGCCGACCATCGCCAGCGACATCGCATTGCGCAGCTCCGGCCGGTTCAGCGTCAGGTGCAGCACCCCGCCGTCGCGGCGCACCGCAAGCGTGTCGAAAGCCATCAGCGCACTTCCTTCGGCAGCGTGCCTTCCAGCTTGCAGATGATGCCGAGCATCACCTCATCGGCGCCGCCGCCGATGCTCGCGAGCCGCCCGTCGCGGTAAGCCTGCGAGATCGGGTTGTCCCAGGTGAAGCCCATGCCGCCCCAGTATTGGAGGCAGCTGTCGGCCACCTCGCGGCTCAGGCGCCCCATCTTCAACTTGGCCATCGATGCGAGCTTGGTCACGTCCTGCCCGCCCACATAGGCCTCCACCGCGCGATAGGTCAGCGCGCGCAGCGCCTCGACCTCGGTACGCAATTCGGCGAGGCGGAAGTGCACCACCTGGTTGTCGAGCAGCGGCTTGCCGAACGCCTGGCGCTCGCGCGTGTAATCGATGGTCTGGTCGATCAGCCGGTCCAGCGTGATGTGCGCGCTGGCCGCGGCCCACAGCCGCTCCTCCTGGAACTGCATCATCTGGAACATGAAGCCCATGCCTTCCTGGCCGATCAGGTTGCGCTGCGGCACGCGCACGTCGTCGAAGAAGAGCTGGCCGGTGTCCGAGCTGTTCATGCCGATCTTCTTGATCTTGTGCTTGCTGATGCCCGGCGCATCCATCGGCACGATGATCAGGCTCTTGTTCTTGTGCGGCGGGCCGTCGCTGGTGTTGGCGAGCAGGCAGCACCAGTCGGCCTGCAGCGAGTTGGTGATCCACATCTTGCTGCCGTTGATCACGTAGTCGCCGCCGTCCTTGCGCGCGGTGGTCTTCACGGCCGCGACATCGGAGCCGCCGCCGGCTTCGCTCACCGCGACGCAGCCGACGTAATCGCCGGCAATCGACGGCACCAGGTACTCGCGTCGCAATGCATCCGAGCCGAAGCGCGCCAGCGCCGGCGTGCACATGTCGGTCTGCACGCCGATGGCCATCGGGATGCCGCCGCAGTTGCAGTGGCCCAGCGCCTCGGCCATCACCATCGAGTAGCTGAAGTCCAGCCCCGCGCCGCCGTATCCCTCGGGGTACTTCAGGCCGAGCAACCCGAGGTCGCCGAGCTTCTTGAACACCTCGTGCGCGGGGAACTGCTCCGCCGCTTCCCATTCGGCGACGTGCGGGTTGATCTCCTTCTCGACGAAGCGCTTGACCGTCTCGAAGAGCTGCTTGTGCTCGGGGGTGAATTGCATGCGGTTCCTCTTTACAGGCGTGCCACGCCGAAGGTGTTGGGGCGCAGCGTGCGCTGCTCGGCCTCGCGCACGATGGTGAGGCAGGTGGCGAGCACGCGGCGCGTGTCGCGCGGATCGATGATGCCGTCGTCCCACAGGCGGGCGGTGCCGAACAGCGCGGTCGATTCCTTGTCCAGCCGGTTCTTCAGCTGCTCGCTCATCGCCTTCAAGGCCTCGTCGTTCACCGGCTGGCCGGCGCGCTCGAGCTTGGCGCGGTTGACGATGTCCATCACCATCGCGGCCTGCGCGCCGCCCATCACGGCGGTGCGTGCGCTCGGCCACGCGAAGATGAAGCGCGGGTCGAAGCCGCGGCCGCACATGCCGTAGTTGCCGGCGCCGTACGAGCCGCCGAGCACGATGGTGAACTTCGGCACGCGCGCATTGGCCACGGCCTGGATCATCTTGGCGCCATGCTTGATGGCGCCGCTGCGCTCGGCCTCGCGGCCGACCATGTAGCCGGTGGTGTTCTGCAGGAACACGAGCGGCGTGCCGCTCTGATCGCACAGCTGGATGAACTGCGCGGCCTTCACCGAGCCGGTCGGCTGGATCGGCCCGTTGTTGCCGATGAGGCCGACGCGCTGCCCGGCGATGCGCGCGTGGCCGCAGACGGTGTCGGGCGAGTAGGGCGCCTTGAATTCGAGGAACTCGGAGCCGTCGACGAGGCGCGCGATGACCTCGCGCACGTCGTAGGGCTCGCGGTCGTCGGCGGGCACGACGCCGAGCAGCTCGTCGCTGGCGTATTGCGGCGGTGTCATGTCCTCATCGGCGCTGGCGCTGTCCCACTGCAGCTGGTCCATCAGCTCGCGCGTGGTGGCGATGGCGTGTGCATCGTTCTCGGCCAGGTACTCGCCGAGACCGGTGACTTGTGCATGCGTCATCGCACCGCCCAACTCCTCGTCGGTGGCCTCCTCGCCGATCGCGGCCTTCACCAGCGGCGGGCCGGCGAGGTAGATGCTGGAACGGCCACGCACGAGCACCACGTAGTCGGACAGACCCGGCAGATAGGCAC
>VBDL01000379.1:0-3314 GCA_005884255.1 Betaproteobacteria bacterium
TGCCACTTCAGGCCCATGCCGAGCACGACCACGTAGGCGAAATAGGCGTTCAGCCCCATGCCCGGCGCCATCGCGATCGGGTAGTTGGCGAGCAGGCCCATCACCAAGGTGCCGAAGGCGGCGATCAGGCAGGTGGCGACGAACACCGAGCCCTTCGGCATGCCGGCATCACCGAGGATCGCCGGGTTGACGAAGACGATGTAGGCCATCGTCAGGAAGGTGGTGAGCCCGGCGATCAGCTCGGTGCGCGTGGTGGTGCCGTGGGCCTGCAGCTTGAACAGGCGCTCGAGCAAGGAGCCGCTGGAACCGGCCAGCGGAAGGATCGCCGGGCCGGCGTGGGCGGGGGTCGGGGTCTGCATCATGTCTCCTGGGGTGGTGGCGCGTCTTTCGCGCGCTCTAAGGGTGTTGGATCAGCGGCGGAATCGCGGCACGCCGGCCACGTGGACTTCGGCAAGCAGGCGCTCGTCGCCGAGCGTCATCCACGCGAAGAGCTTTTCGTGCAGGTCGCGCGCGAGGCCGATGCGGTGCGCCATCACTGGCGTCGCGGACCAGTCCCACACCGCGATGTCGGCGGTGGTGCCGGTGTCGAAGCTGCCGATCTCGTGCTGAAGACGCAGCGCCTGCGCCGCACCGCGCGTCGCCGAATACAAGGCCTTGAATGCGGTGAGCCTCATGCCCTGCAGCGCCTGGATCTTGTAGGCGTCGGCCAGCGTGCGGATCATCGACAAGCCGGTGCCGCCGCCCACGTCGGTGGCCAGTGTCACCTGCGCGCCCTGCTTCTCGGCGGTCTGCCAGTCGAACAGGCCGCTGCCGAGGAACAAGTTGGAGCTCGGGCTGTGCGCGATCTGCGCGCCCACCTCGCGCAGCAGCGCGCGATCGTTGTCGTCGAGCCAGATGCCGTGCGCCAGCACCGAGCGCTCGTTGAGCAGGCCGTGGCGGTGGTACACGTCGAGGTAGCTGCGCGCTTCGGGGAACAGCTCGGCCACCCAGCGCACCTCGTCGCGGTTCTCCGCCACGTGGGTCTGCATGTAGGTGCCGGCGTGCGCCTTCAGCAGCGCGGCGGCCATGTCCATCTGCGCCGGCGTGCTGGTCGGCGCGAAGCGCACGGTCAACGCATAGGCGAGCCGGCCGCGGCCGTGCCAGCGCTGGATGAGGTCGACGCAATCGCGCTCGGCCTGCGCCACGTCGTCGCACAAGCCTTCCGGCGCATGGCGGTCCATCAGCACCTTGCCGGCCACGAGCCGCATGCCGCGCCGCTCGGCGCTGGCGAAGAGCGCGTCGGCCGAGACCTTGTGCACGGTGGGGAACACCACCGCCGAGGTGGTGCCGTGCGCGAGCAGCGCATCGACGAAGCGCTCGGCGCCGGCGGCCGCCACCTCGGGGTCGGCATAGCGCAGCTCGGCCGGGAAGGTGTAGGTGTTGAGCCAGTCGAGCAACTCGGTGCCGTAGGAGGCGATGACGTCGAGCTGCGGGCTGTGCACGTGCGTGTCGATGAAGCCGGGCAGGATGAGCTTGCCGCGATGGTCGATGCGCTGCCAGCTCTCGTCGGGCTCGGACGCGCTGACGCCGGCGATGCGGCCGCTGTCGATGAGCAGCCAATGGTCGGGGTGGAAGCGCACGCCGGGCGCTTCGCTCGGCGGCAGGAAGCCGGGGTCGGCGGCGAAGTCGAGCAGGTCGCCGCGGACTGCAATGCGGGTCATTCGGGAAGGGTCCTTTAAGCGACGGCGCGGCGGCGCGCCGGCATGCGGTGTTCACCCAGCGAGCGCGCGACGTCGCGCACCTGCTCGCGCAGCCAGCGGTTGGCCGCGGCGTTGTGCGTGAGGTCGTGCCACAGCTGGTAGTAGGTGAGCGGCGGGAAGGTGATCGGGCACTTGACGATCTTCAGCGCGTACTGCTCGATGTAGCGCGAGCAGAAGAGGCGCCCGGTCGTGAGCACCAGGCGCGACTGCGCCACCATCAGCGGCGTCAAGCCGAAATGCGGGCTGCGCACCGCGATGTCGCGCGTGTGGCCGAGGCTGGCCAGGTGCTCGTCGATCACGCTGTGCCAGCCCGGGTGCAGCGCGCTCGGCGCGATGTGCTCGGCACCGAGGTAGCGCTCGACCGTCCAGGTGCGCGGGTTGCGCGCGGCCGGGTGGTCGTCGGCGACGAGACACACGATCTCGTCGCTGATCAGGCGGCCCAGGTGCAGCTCGCCGGGGGGCTCCAGCCAGTTGCCGACGACCAGGTCCACGTCGCCGCGCGACAGGCTCTTGCGGTAATCGAACTCGGCCGTCAGCGGCAGGATGTCCAGCCGCACGCCGGGCGCCGCGCTCTTCAGCCGGCCGACCAGCTCGGGCAGGAACAGCGGGTCGAGATAGTCGCTCGCCGCGATGCGGAAAGTGGTGGTGCTGGTCGCCGGCTCGAAGCCGCGGCGGCGCAGGCCGAACAGCGCATCGGCCTCGCGCAGGATCGCGCTCGCCGGCTCCAGCAGCTGCAGCGCCACGTCGGTGGGCGCCATGCCATGACCCGAGCGCACCAGCAGCGGATCGCCGGTCAGCTCGCGCAAACGCTTGAGCTGCGCACTCACCGCGGGCTGGGTGGTCGCCAGCCGCAAGGCTGCTTTCGATACGCTGCGTTCACTGATCACGGTGTAGAGGACCCGGACAAGGTACAACTCAATCTTGTCGAAAACTGCTCGCTCTGCCATACGTTCACCGCAATACGCAATATCGGTGCCATCGTATACACGGCAGGCGTTCAACGGAGTACCTTTCGGGTATGTCCCATGCTGAATCGACCTCTGGAATGGACACCCGACCGATCCGCTTTTTCCACCGTGGCGAGGTGGTCACCGTCAGCGGCGTCGCGCCCACGCAGACGGTGCTGAACTGGCTGCGCGACGACGCGCGCTGCACCGGTACCAAGGAAGGCTGCGCCGAGGGCGACTGCGGCGCCTGCACCGTGGTGGTGGCCGAACTGGCCGAGCGCGCGCAGGCCGTGGGCACGGCGTCGGCACAAGCCACGATCGTCGGGAACTTGAGCCTGCGCACGGTCAATTCCTGCATCCAGTTCCTGCCGACGCTCGACGGCAAGGCGCTGCTGACGGTGGAAGACTTGAAGCGCATCAACGGCGGTGCGCTGCACCCGGTGCAGCAGGCCCTCGTCGAATGCCACGGCTCCCAGTGCGGCTTCTGCACGCCGGGGTTCGCGATGTCGATGGCCGCCTGCTACGAGCGCCATTGCGAGGCTGGCACGACGCCGACGCGCCAGCAGCTGGCTGATGAGCTCTCCGGCAACCTGTGCCGCTGCACCGGCTACCGCCCCATCCTCGATGC
>VBDL01000379.1:3319-7119 GCA_005884255.1 Betaproteobacteria bacterium
CGCAGACCATCGCCACCGCTTTGCGCGAGCTGGCCGCGGCGCCCGCGCTCCACTATGCGGCGCCGAACCCTGCTACGCCGGGCCGTGCCCCCGACCACTTCCACGCACCGCGCTCGCTGGCCGAGTTCGCCACGCTGCGCGAGGCCAGGCCCGACGCGCGACTGCTCGCCGGTTCCACCGACATCGGGCTGTGGGTCACCAAGCAGTTCCGCGACCTGCCGGAGCTGATCTACATCGGCGAGGTCGATGAGCTCAAGCGCATCGAACAGCGTGACGGCAGCTTGTGGATCGGCGCCGGCGCGTCGCTCGAAGACGCCTACAGCGCCTTGGTCGCGCGCGTGCCGACGCTGCAGGACCTGTGGCTGCGCTTCGCGTCGCTGCCGATCCGCAATGCCGGCACGATGGGCGGCAACGTCGCCAACGGCTCGCCGATCGGCGACAGCGCACCGGCGCTGATCGCGCTGGGCACGCAGATCGTGCTGCGCCGCGGCGCGCAGCAGCGGACGATGCCGCTCGAGGATTTCTACGTCGACTACATGAAGAACAAGCTCGAGCCCGGCGAGTTCGTCGAAGGCCTCGATGTGCCGCTGCCGGAGGCGCGGACGCAGGTGCGCGGCTACAAGCTCTCGAAGCGCTTCGATTGCGACATCTCCGCGGTGTGTGCAGTGCTGGCGATCACGCTCGACAACAGCCGCGTCAAGACCGCGCGCTTCGCCTTCGGCGGCATGGCAGCCATCGTCAAGCGTGCCGCGAAGGCCGAGGCCGCCGTGATCGGCCAGCCGTGGACCGAGGCCACCGCGCGCGCCGCGATGAAAGCGCTGAGCAGCGACTTCACGCCGCTGACCGACATGCGCGCCAGCGCCGCCTACCGCCAGCGCGCCGCGCAGAACCTGCTGCTGCGCCTGTGGCTGGAGACACGCGCCGAGGCGCCGCTCACGACCGAGCAGACCAGCGTGTGGAGCGGCATGCCGCACGCCGCGGCCCTTGCTTGAGGAGTACCGGGTGATGAACAAGCAAGTCGAATCCTTCCTGCTGCAGCCCGCCGGCGAGGCGCAGCGCCTGCGCGACGGCGCGCGCGTCGGCGTCAGCCGGCCGCACGAGTCGGCCCACCTGCACGTGGCCGGCGAGGCCACCTACACCGACGACATCCTCGAAGCCGCCGGCACGCTGCATGCGGCGCTGGGGCTTTCGCCGGTGGCGCACGGCAAGCTGCTGGCCGTCGACGTCGAGGCGCTGCGCAAGCAGCCGGGCGTCGTCGCGGTGATCACCGCCGCCGACATCCCGGGCCCCAACGACTGCGGGCCGATCATCCACGACGACCCGATCCTCGCCGACGGCGAAGTGCACTACCTCGGCCAGCCGGTGTTCGCGATCATTTCGCATGACCGTGAGCTGGCGCGCCGCGCCGCTGCGCAGGCCAAGAGCGTGATCAGGGTCGAGCCGCTGCCGGCCATCCTCACGCCGCTGGCCGCGCACGACGCCAAGCAGTACGTGCTGCCGCCGATGCACATGCTTCGGGGCGACGCCAAGGCGGCGATCGCCAAGGCGCCGCACCGCCTGACCGGCACGCTCTCAGTGGGCGGCCAGGAGCAGTTCTACCTCGAAGGCCAGATCTCCTACGCGGTGCCACTGGAAGACGACGGCATCAAGGTCTACTGCTCGACGCAGCATCCGACCGAGATGCAGCACGCGGTGGCGCATGCGCTGCAGCTGCACGCGCACCATGTGCACATCGAGTGCCGGCGCATGGGCGGTGGCTTCGGCGGCAAGGAGTCGCAATCGGCGCTGCCGGCCTGCGTGGCCGCCATTGCCGCGAAGAAGCTCAATCGCCCGGTGAAGCTGCGGCTCGATCGCGACGACGACTTCCTCGTCACCGGCCGCCGCCACGGCTTCGAGTACCGCTACGAGATCGGCTACGACGACGACGGCCGCATGCTCGGCGCCGAGATCGACATGGTGTCCAACGCCGGCTTCAGCGCCGACCTGTCGGGCCCGGTGATGACGCGCGCGCTGTGCCACTTCGACAACGCCTACTGGCTGCCCGACGTGGCGATCCACGGCTACAGCGCACGCACCAACACGCAGAGCAACACGGCGTTCCGCGGCTTCGGCGGCCCGCAGGGCGCGATCGCCGTCGAGGTGATCCTCGACTCGATCGCGCGCGAGCTCGGCAAGGACGCGCTGGCGGTGCGCCGCGCCAACTACTACGGCACCGAGAGCAACAACGTCACGCCGTACCAACAGCCGGTCGAGGACAACGTCATCCAGGCGCTGACCGACGAGCTGGTCGCGACCAGCGACTACACGGCACGCCGCGAGCAGATCGCGGCCTTCAACGCGACGAGCCCGGTACTGAAGAAGGGCATCGCCCTCACGCCGGTGAAGTTCGGCATCTCGTTCAACGTGCAGCACTTCAACCAGGCGGGCGCGCTGGTGCACGTCTACAACGACGGCTCGATCCTCGTGAACCACGGCGGCACCGAGATGGGCCAGGGCCTGAACACCAAGGTGGCGCAGGTCGTCGCGCATGAGCTCGGCGTGAACTTCGAGCGCGTGCGCGTGACGGCCACCGACACGCAGAAGGTCGCCAACACCTCGGCCACCGCGGCGTCGACGGGCAGCGACTTGAACGGCAAGGCGGCGCAGGACGCGGCGCGGCAGATCAAACACCGTCTCGCCGCCTTCGCGGCGGGGAAATGGGGCGGCAACGCGCAGGACGTGCGCTTCGCCAACGACGAGATCGTCGTCGACGGCCAGCGCATCGCCTTCACCGACCTCGCGCTGCAGGCCTACATGGCGCGCGTGCAGCTGTGGAGCGACGGCTTCTACGCGACCCCGAAGCTGCACTGGAACCGCGACACCTTGCAGGGCCGGCCGTTCTATTACTTCGCGTACGGTGCGGCCGTGAGCGAGGTCGTCGTCGACACGCTGACCGGCGAGTGGAAGCTGGCGCGGGCCGACGTGCTGCACGACGTGGGCGCGTCGCTGAACCCGGCGGTGGACATGGGCCAGGTCGAGGGCGCCTTCATCCAGGGCATGGGCTGGCTGACGATGGAGGAGCTGGTGTGGCACCCGACCACCGGCTTCTTGATGACGCACGCGCCGAGCACCTACAAGATCCCCACGGCGAACGACTGCCCGCCGGTGTTCAACGTGCGCCTGTACGAGAACAGCAACGTCGAGGACAGCATCCACCGCAGCAAGGCGGTCGGCGAGCCGCCGCTGCTGCTGCCGTTCAGCGTGTTCCTCGCGATCCGCGATGCGGTGTCTGCGGTAGGCGAGCACAAGGTCGACCCGCCGCTGCGCGCGCCGGCCACCAGCGAGGCCATCCTCGATGCCATCGATGCGGTACGCGCTGCCCTTGCGTGACCAGGCCGCGCGCTGGCTGGCTGAAGGCCGGCCCGCGGCGTTGGTCACCGTCAGCGATTTCAAGGGCTCGGTACCGCGCGAGACCGGCACGCGCATGCTCGTGGCTGCTGATCAGGTGCTCGGCACCATCGGCGGCGGCCACCTCGAGAAGATCGCGATCGACGAGGCGCGCACGTTGCTGCAGGGCGGCACGGCCCATGAACGCCACTTCCCGCTCGGCCCCGCGCTCGGCCAGTGCTGCGGCGGCGCGGTGACGCTGCGCTTCGAGCCGCTCAGCGCCGATAGTCTGGCCGCCTGGCCCGAGGCGCCGGTGCGCTTTCACCTGCAGCTCTACGGCGCCGGCCACGTCGGCCGCGCGATCGTGCGGCTGCTCGAAGGCATTCCCGATTGCCGCGTGCAGTGGATCGACGAGCGCGAGGAGGAATTCCCAC
>VBDL01000330.1 GCA_005884255.1 Betaproteobacteria bacterium
CGAAATGTTGGCTATGCTGAACACATTGCCAGAGAGTGCTTGCAATATGACCAATATCGACGATACCGACCGTGAGTTGATCGCACTGCTGCGCGACAACTCGCGCGCCACCGTGGCGGCGCTGGCGCAGAAGCTCAAGGTGGCGCGCGGCACGGTGCAGAACCGCATGGCGAGGCTCGAACGCGACGGCGTGATCGTCGGCTACACGGTCCGCCTGAAGCCGCAGGCCGAAGCCCATCGCATCCGCGCGCTGATGACCATCGCGGTCGAGGGCAACCGGGCCAAGGACGTGCTACGCAAGCTGCGCGGCCATCCCAACGTGACCTCGCTTCACACCACCAACGGGCGCTGGGACATCGTGGCCGAGCTGCGGGCCGAGACCCTGGAGGCCTTCGATCGCGTGCTCAGCGCGATCCGCCTCGTCGACGGCATCGCGAACACCGAGACGAGCATCCTGCTGTCGACTCACAAGGTCTAGGCTCCGCAGCGCCGGGCCGCCCCAAGCAAGGAGCCACCCTCTCGGAGGGTGGTCGCGGTACTCCGCGACCGGGTGCCGTCATCTAGGCTCCGCGGCGCCGGGCCGCCCCAAGCAAGGAGCCACCCTCTCGGAGGGTGGTCGCGGTACTCCGCGACCGGGTGCCGTCATCTAGGCTCCGCAGCGCCGGGCCGCCCCCAGCAAGGAGCCACCCTCTCGGAGGGTGGTCGCGGTACTCCGCGACCGGGTGCCGTCATCTAGCGCTTGCGCGCGGTGGGGTGCGGCCGATGCGCCATCACCACCTCGTACAGCGCCTGCGCGGCCGACGACAGCGCGCGATCGTTGCGGCGCACGAGGAAGACCTGGCGCTTGAGCTCCGGCACATGCAGCGCGCGCGTGGCGAGATCCGGATGGTCGAAGTGGAACAGCGTCAGCGACGGCACGACGGTCAGCCCGAGTCCGGCGCGCACCATGCCCGCCACGGTGCTGAGTTGCTCCAGCTCGAGCACCGTGTGCAGCTGGCTCGGATAGATCGCCGCCTCCACGTATTGCCTCACGCTGCTCGAGCGCGCGAGCTGCACGATGGGGTGCGGGGCCAGCCTGGCCAGCGTGAGCGCGCCGCGTTGGCGAGCCAGCGGATGGTCGCGGCGGAAGACCACGTGGAAGCCGTCGCTGCAGAAGCTCTCGGTGCGCAGCTCGGGCGCCTCGGTGCGCGTCGAAGCGAGCGCGAAGTCGGCGCGGCCGGAGCGCACGCGCGCGATGCAGTCATCCGACAGTACATCGGCCACGTCGAGCTCGATGCCGGGGTAGCGCGCGTGAAAGTCCGCCAGCAGCGGCGGCAGCCAGCCGGCCGCCAGCGAGGGCAGCACGGCGATGGCCACGCGCCCGCGGCGGCGTGCGGCGTGGTCGCGCAGGTCGGCCAAGGCATCGTCGACGTCGCGCAGCAGCCGGCGCGCCGACTCGACGAACACGCGGCCCTCGGCGGTGAGCTCCACGCTGCGCGTGGTGCGGTCGAACAGGCGCGCGCCGAGATCGTCCTCCAGCGTGCGGATCAGCGCCGAGAACGCCGGCTGCGACAGGTGGCACAGCGCCGCGGCCCGCGTGAAGCTGCGCTGCTCGGCCAGCGTCACGAAGGCGTGCAATGCGCGCGTCGACACATTCATCTGCATTGCGAATCAATGTATCCCAACTTTCGATTTCACAGATGGACTGCGGCTGCCTAGAGTGCAGGCATGAGTTCAGATCTGCTGCGCATCGGCTGTGCCGCCGGCTTCTCGGGCGACCGAACCGATGCGGCCGCGCCGGTGGTCGACGCGCTCGCGGCCGCGAAGGCGCCGGCGGTGCTGATCTTCGAGACGCTGGCCGAGCGCACGTTGGCCCTGGCGCAGCTGGCGCGACGCCAGAACCCGGAGGCCGGCTACGAGCCGCTGCTCGATGCCATGCTGGCGCCGGTGCTCGCGCGTTGCCTGGCCAGCGGCATCCGCATCGTCAGCAATTTCGGCGCGGCCAACCCGCGCGGAGCCGCGCTGCGCATCCGCGCGCTGGCGCGCGAGCTTGGCCTGCCGGTGCCGCGCATCGCCGTCGTGCACGGCGACGATGTCTCGGGGACGGCGCATCGCGCCGCGTTGCAGGAACGGATCGGCGACGCGCTGGCCGGGCGCGAGATCGTCAGTGCCAATGCCTACCTCGGCGCGGAGCTGATCGCGGCCGCATTGCGTGAGGGCGCGCAGATCGTCGTCGCGGGCCGCGTGTCCGATCCGTCGCTGACCGTCGGCCCGGCGCTGGCGCACTACGGCTGGCGCAGCGACGACTGGGATCGCCTCGCACGCGTGACGATGGCCGGCCACCTGCTCGAGTGCGGCGCGCAGGTCAGCGGCGGCTACTACGCCGACCCCGGCGTCAAGGACGTGCCTGGCCTCGCGCGGCTGGGCTATCCCATCGCCGAGCTCGGCGAGGACGGTGCGTGCACGATCACCAAGCCGGCAGGCACCGGCGGCATCATCGACGAGCACACGCTGAAGGAGCAATTGCTCTACGAAGTGCATGACCCGGCGGCCTACGTCACGCCGGACGTCGTGGCCGATATCTCCGAGGCCGAGGTGGCGCAGATCGGCGCCGACCGCGTGCGCGTGGGCGGCGTGCGCGGCCACCCGCGCACCGGCACGCTCAAGGTCAACGTGTGCTTCGAAAGCGGCTGGCTGGCCGAAGGCGAGATCTCCTATGCGGGAGCGCGCGCCGAGGCGCGTGCGCGGCTCGCGGCCGACGTGCTGCGCGAGCGGCTGCGCGAGTGCGGGCCGCTGCGCGCCGACCTCATCGGCGTCAGCAGCCTGTTCGGCGACGACGCCGGCCGCTGGCTCGATGCGCTGCCCGCGGGATCGGCACGTGACGTGCGGCTGCGCGTCGCGCTGCGCCACGAGGAACGCGCCGTCGCCGAGCGGCTGGTGCGTGAGGTGACGGCGCTGTACACCTGCGGCCCCGCCGGCGGCGGTGGCGTGCGCACGGCACTCAAGCCCACGCTCGGCACCTTGTCGTGCCTGTTGCCGCGCGAGCTGATCACGGCCGCGTACGAGATGCTGGAGTGAGCATGCAGACCATCCCCCTGTGGCGCGCCGCGCACGGCCGCACCGGCGACAAGGGCAACCGCTCGAACATCAGTGTCATCGCGTGGCATCCGCAGCTGTATCCGCTGCTCGTCGATCAGATCACCGCGGACGTGGTGGCCCGGCAGTTCGCGCACCGGCAGCCGACCCGCGTGGCGCGCTACCTGCTGCCACGCCTGCACGCCATGAACTTCGTGCTCGACGACGTGCTCGACGGTGGCGTCAACGACGCACTCAACCTGGATGGCCACGGCAAGGCACTGTCGTTCCTGTTGCTCGACCTTCCTCTCGTGCTGCCCGCGGCACTGGCGCCGCTGCTGCGCGGCCCCGATCACTGACACCCTGGAGACAAACGATGACCCGCATTCCCCGACGCCCCGTGCTCGCCGTGCTGCTCGCAGCCGCGCTCGCGCCCGCTGCCTTCGCGCAGGCCGGCAAGTATCCCGAGAAGCCGATCACCTTCGTCGTGCCCTTCGCGGCCGGCAGCGCCACCGACCAGCTCGCCCGTGCGCTCGGCCAGGCGGTGGCCGAACAGACCAAGCAGGCGGTGGTGGTGGACAACAAGGCCGGCGCCAGCGGCATGCTGGCCGCG
>VBDL01000025.1 GCA_005884255.1 Betaproteobacteria bacterium
CTTGCGGCTCTTCAGCAGCGCATCGACCAAGGGGCGGCGCCCCAGCGCCACGCCGTGCCCGGCCAGTGCTGCGGCAATCACCTCCCCGTAGCTGCTGAAGCTCGAGGTCGCGGCCGGCTGCAGCTCGGGCAGCCCCACCGCCTGCAGCCACAGATCCCACTCCAACGGCATGCCGGCGCTGGGCACATAGGCCAGTTGCAACAAGGTGTGCAGCCGCAGGTCCTGCGGCCGGCGCAGCGGCGGCCCGCCGCGCAGCAACTCCGGGCTGCACACCGGCAGCATCGCTTCGGCGAACAGCGGTGCGCCCTCGCCGCGGCCGCGCGGCCCGTAGCGCAGCGCGATGTCGAAGCCATCGACACGCAGGTCGCGCAGCTCGAGGCTGGTGTCCAGCCGCACGTCGATGCCGGGATGCGCCTTGGTGAACAGCGGCAGCCGCGGGATCAACCACAGCGACGCGAGCCCCGGCGTCGTCGTCAACGACAGCACCTCGCGCCGCTGCGGCGCGCGAATCTGCGCCACCGCGTCACGCAGCTGCGCGAGCACGCCGGTGCACACCGCGTGCAGGCGCTGGCCATCGTCGGTGAGCGTCAGCGCGCGATGGTGGCGGCGAAACAGCGCCACGCCGAGCTCCTGCTCCAGCGCCTGGATCTGCCGGCTCATCGCCGATTGCGTGATGAAGCGCTCGCCCGCGGCGCGCGTGAACGACAGATGCCGCGCCGCGGACTCGAAGGCGGCCAGCAGGTCCAGCGGCGGCAGCCGCGCGGGGTCTTTTTGCATGCGCTATCGGAATGCCTGAGATTCCCAATCACCGTTTGAACGGCGCTCCGTCGAAGCGGATTATCTGGGCCATGGACAGCGCGGCACAAGCCCATCTTGCATGAGTGCCACGCATCTACAGGAGAAACACCATGCGCATCGACACCCACCATGCCCGCCTGCCCCTGCGCATCGGCGAGGCCGCCCATCTGCGGGATGCCCGCGACACGCGCCTGACCTCGCTGCGCGGCATCGCCTGGGTCACCATCGACGGCGATCGCCGCGACATCGTGCTGGAGCCCGGCGACTCCTTCGTCGTCGATTCCGATGCGCGCGTGGTCGTCTATCCCTTGCGCGCCGGCCACGCGCTGGAACTGGCCGTCGACGCGGCGGGGGCATCATGAGCACCGCCGACGCGCTGCTCGTGCGGCCCGTGCAGGCGGGTTGTCGGCGTCGTCGCGCTACCGGCGTTTTCACATCGCGCTGCGCGAGCTGCCGCCATCGCTGCTGCGCGCGATGACCGAGGTGGACCAGCAGCGCCACGTGGCCTTCGTCGCGCAGACGCCTGACGGCCACATCATTGCCGACGCACGCTATGTGCACCTCGACGAGGCCGGCCACGATGCCGAGTTCGCTCTCGCGGTGGCCGACAGCCACCAGCGGCATGGCGTCGGCCGCGCGATGCTGCAGCGCCTGATGCAGCACGCACGCGAGCACGGCGTGCGCCGCCTGGTCGGCGACGTGCTGTGGGACAACGCGCCGATGCTGGCGATGGTGCGCGCGCTCGGCGGCAAGCTCGTCGCCAGTGCCGACAACGTCAGCGTGCTGCAGGCTCGCTTCGAGACTCGATCAGCTTGACCAGCGCATGCAACGCGCAGTTCACCGGCGTGGCCACACCCAAGGCCGCGCCGCGGCGCACGATGAAGCCGCCGCGCTGCAGGTCTTGCGCGGTGGACGAGAACTGTGTCGGCATCGTCTGCGCGATGCGCTGCACCGCCTGCCACGTATCGCCCACCACGACCACGCCCGCGGCCTGCGCCACCGCCAGGCATTCGTTGACCACGTCGCGCATCACGCCTTCGACGCCCTCGCCCTGCACCAGCCGACCATAGGGCTGCTGCACGATGGCGGACATGGCGTTGTAGGCGCAGTTGAGGATCAGCTTGGCCCACAGCGCGCCGGCCACGTTGTCCGACACCTGCACCGGCACTCCTGCCGCGGCGAACAGCGCGACCAGCCCATCGCTGGCCGGCGACGGCCCGATGACCAGCTCGCCGCGCCCATGGTGCTTCACGTGGCCGGGCCCAGCCATCTCGGTGGCAACGTAGACCACCGCCGGCACCACCCGCTGCGGCACGCGCGCCTGCGCTCGCTCCGCGTTGTCGACGCCGTTCTGCAGGCTCAGCAGCACGGCATCCGGCGCGAGATGCGGCGCGACCTGCGCGGCCGCGCTCTCGGTGTCGGTCGACTTCACGCAGAACAGCACCAGCTGCGCGCCTTGCACCGCGCTGGCCTCGGTGCTCGCCTGCAGCGGCACATGCTCGCGGAACGATTGCGTGTCGAGCAGCAGCCCGTCACGCTTCACCGCCTGCACATGCTGCTCGCGGCCGATCAGCGTCACCGCATGGCCGGCGCGCGCGAGCATGCCGCCGTAGTAGCAGCCGACGGCGCCGGCCCCCATCACTGCAACATTCACGCGATCACCTCCGGTGCAATGCCCTCGGCATAGTCGTACAGCGCGCCGAGGATCTCCTGGCCGCGCTCGTCGGCACTCTCACTCAACGCATCGATGCGCTCGAAGAAGGCGGCCAGCGACAGCCCGCCACCCACGCCATCGTGCAGCCGTGCGCTGCAGTGCTCGCGCCAGCGGGTGCGCTCGTCGTCGCGCAGCGTGTCGGGGAAGTTGCGCGCGCGGTAGCGGAACAACAGTTCCTCCAGCCGCGAGTCCTCGAAGGCGACGCGCTTGTCGGCCAATTTCTCCGGGCTCAAGGCCCGCAGGCGCTGCAGCGTGCGGCGGTCGTTCTGGCCGACGAAGCCGCCGTACAGGTCCTCGTCGACATCGGGCGATTGCGCCGGCGCCGGCCGCGCGAACACCTCGCCCCACAGTCCATCGAGCACACCGCCGAAGCCCGCCGCGCGCTCCGCATGGCGCAGCGCCTGCGCCATGTCCACGCCCCAGCGCTGGGCAAGAGCCGGCTGCAGTGTCTTCAGGCTCGAGATGACGACCGGCGACTTGTTGATGTGGAGGGTCTTGATCGGCAGCCGCGCCTGCCCCTCGGCCAGCTCCTCGGGCTTGCCGAACAGCCGCAGCCGGATCTCGGCGGCGTTGAGCGTGAGCAGCTCGGCCGGGTCCATCGCCAGATCCCACACGATCAGCTCGTTCTTGTTCACCGGATGCACGCCCAGGGGCCACACCACGGCCAGGCAGCCGCGCTCGGCCGGGTACATGCCGGAGATGTGCAAGAGCGGCCGGTCGACGCCGATCTCGGCGAGCACCGCGTCCTTGCGCCGCAGCTTCAGGCAGAACTCCCACAGCCGCGGCTGGCGATCGCGGATCAGCCGCGCCAGCCCAATCGTCGCGCGCACGTCGGACAGCGCGTCGTGCGCCGCATCGTGCACGAGCCCATTCGCGGCCGTCAGGTGCTCGAGCTTGAACGACGGCTTGCCGTCGTCATGCCGCGGCCACGCGATGCCGTCGGGCCGCAGCGCGTAGGCGCAGCGCACCACGTCCAGCAGGTCCCAGCGGCCGCAGTCGTTCTGCCATTCGCGCGCATACGGATCGATCAGGTTGCGCCAGAACAGGTGGCGCGTCACCTCGTCGTCGAAGCGGATGCTGTTGTAGCCCACGCCGATGGTGCCGGGGCGCGCGAGCTGCTGCTCGATGGCATCGGCAAAGGCATGCTCGGGCACGCCTTGCGCGAGGCAGGTCTGCGGCAGGATGCCGGTGAGCAGGCAGGACTCGGGGTCGGGCAAGTAATCCGGCGCCGGCCGGCAGTAGTGCATCACCGGCGCGTCGATCTCGCGCAACTCGGCATCGGTGCGGATGCCGGCGAACTGCGCGGGCCGGTCGCGGCGTGGCACACGACCGAAGGTTTCGTAGTCGTGCCAGAAGAAGCTGAGGTCCTGCATCCCGGCACGATAACCGAGCAGCCGACTTACTTCTTTCGTGGAGTCTTCGCGGCCGGCGCCTCGCGCAGCGCATCGGACATGCCGATCAGCACGCCGCTGACCAGCGCCGAGTAACTCTGCGCCAACGCCTGCGCCGCCTTCAGCCCGGCGGCGCGGCTGTCGCGCATGGCGCCTTGCATCTGCTCGAGCAACTGCTCGGCG
The DNA here is from genome assembly GCA_005884255.1 of Betaproteobacteria bacterium. Lineage (GTDB taxonomy): Bacteria > Pseudomonadota > Gammaproteobacteria > Burkholderiales > Burkholderiaceae_C > VBDL01. Next base: position 4,087 of record VBDL01000025.1, read on the forward strand.
GTGGCGGCGGCCTGCGAGCCGCTTTGCGTGCCGCCGGCCTGCAGCTTGTCGAGCACCGGCGCCCACTGGCTGGCCAGCTGCGCGCCGGCGCCCTCGGTGGCCTTCTTCACCGCGTCGATCAGCAGATCTTCGAACTTCTCGAGGTCGTCGACGGCCTTCTTCAGCTGTTTTTCCTGCAGGCCGACGCCCTGGTCGACGAACTGCTGCAACGCCACGCGGTTGGCCTCCACGGCCTGCAGCAGCGCGGCGTCCATGCCGGCCACGGCCTTGTCGAGCAGGGCCTGGCCGTCCATCGCCCCCAGCGCCGGGTTCTGCGCAGCGCCGGCGCTGGCCGCCTGCGTCACTGATTGCAGCACGCCACGGATGTTCTTCAGCGTGAGTTCGCGCCCCTGCAGCGCGCCGAGCGTCGTGCGGTAGACCGCGTCCTGCAGCTGCTTGCCCTGCTTTGCGGTGGCGGTGGAGAACATCTCGATCAAGGCTTCCTGATCGATGGCGGACTTGGGCATGGCGGCCTCCTCGTTGGTGGGTGGCCGATCGTCGGCCATCGAAGGCCGGCGCGTCAAGACATCATTCGTCGCTGAGCAGCCCCTGCTCCCACAGAGCGCGCACTTGCGCGAACGGATCGTCAGCCGCGGGCAGCGCGGACGGCTGCCGCGCCAGCCGGACCCAGGCCCGCGTGTCGTGGAAGCCGTACGCCGGCTCGTCGCTGCGCGTCTTTTCGAGCCAGGCGTGGATTTGCGCGTACTGCGCCGGATGGCGGCGCAGCGTCCACGCCAGTCCGACCAGGTCGGCAAAGCCTTCTTCGCGCCGCGTCTCGCGCATTTCGCGCAGCAGGCGGGCTTGCTGCGCGTCGGGCTCCGGCCCGCTCTGCTCTTCGCTGAAACCGGCCGGCAGCGCATGCCAGGCGCCTTGCAGGTGGCGCCAGCAGTGCCCCAATTCGTGGGCGGCCATCGCCTCGATCACCGTAGGCTGCAGCGGCGCCGCCACACTCGCCAGCGCGGCATCGGCCTGCGGGTTGCCGCGCATCGACAGCACCAACTTGCAGCGCCCGTCGACGAAGGCCATCGCGAGCGGCGCCTTGCCCGGCGCGTTCTGCGGCTGCACCACCACGTCCAGCGGCAGCCGCGCCTGTTCGGCATAGGCCAGCACCGGCGTGGCGGCGCTCAGCCAGCGTGTTTCAGTTTCGGTGAGCCCCCAGCTCGGCACGGCGGCCAGGCTGGCAGCGGCCAGGAACAGCAATTGGCGCAGCAGGGATGTCACCGCGCTAGTGGACTCTGGCGGTGGCAGCGGCCATGCGTCGAAAAGCCGGGCGAAAACCACGCATGAAACAAGCCGCGACTCAGCGGACGCCGCGGATCGGGCTCTGCCGCTCCGCTGGTGTCGCGCCCTCGAGGGGGAGGCGGCCGAAGGCCGCTGCGGGGTGGTTCATCCTACGTCTCGATCTCGGATTGGCCCTCAGCCGTCTTGCGAAAGATGGTGGTCATGGGGTTGAGCAGTTGCGCCGTAAGCTTATCGTCAGGCGAGCCGCCCGTGTCTCGGGTCTGGCCCGAACACATGCGCCTGATGTGAGGTTCCGCATGCATTGCCGGGCCGCAGCCGCAATAATCGGCGACCGAACCCGGAGGAAACTCTCATGCCCCACGCCTTCGTCGACACACTGCAGACCTTCACCACCGCCTCTGGCAAGCAGGGCCAGTTCTTCTCGCTGCCGGCGCTGGCCAAGCAGTTCCCGAACGTGGCCAAGTTGCCGGTATCGATCCGCATCGTGCTGGAGAGCGTGCTGCGCAACTGCGACGGCAAGAAGGTCACCGACGAGCATGTCAAGCAGCTCGCGAACTGGGCGGCCACCGCCGAGCGCATCGACGAGATCCCCTTCGTCGTGGCCCGCGTCGTGCTGCAGGACTTCACCGGCGTGCCGCTGCTGGCCGACCTGGCTGCGATGCGCAACGTGGCCGCGAAGATGGGCAAGAACCCGAAGACCATCGAGCCGCTGGTGCCGGTGGATCTGGTGGTGGACCACTCGGTGATGGTCGACCACTATGGCAGCAAGGACGCGCTCGACCTCAACATGAAACTCGAGTTCCAGCGCAATCGCGAGCGCTACGAGTTCATGAAGTGGGGCATGCAGGCCTTCGACACCTTCGGCGTGGTGCCGCCGGGCTTCGGCATCGTGCACCAGGTGAACCTGGAATACCTGGCGCGCGGCGTGCACAAGACCGCCGACAAGGTCTACTACCCCGACACGCTGGTCGGCACTGACAGCCACACGACGATGATCAACGGCATCGGCGTCGTCGGCTGGGGCGTGGGCGGCATCGAGGCGGAAGCCGGCATGCTCGGGCAGCCGGTGTACTTGCTGACGCCCGACGTGGTCGGCTTCGAGTTCAGCGGCAAGCTGCGCGAAGGCGTTACCGCCACCGACCTGGTGCTCACGGTGACCGAGCTGTTGCGCCGCGAGAAGGTGGTCGGCAAGTTTGTTGAATTCTTCGGCGCCGGCACCGAGAGCCTGTCGGTGCCCGACCGCGCGACCATCGCCAACATGGCGCCCGAGTACGGCGCGACGATGGGCTTCTTCCCGGTCGATGCCAAGACCATCGACTACTTCAAGGGCACCGGCCGCACCGAGAAGGAGATCGAGGCCTTCGAGGCCTACTTCAAGGCGCAGAAGATGTTCGGCATCCCGAAGGCGGGCGAGCTGCGCTACACGAAGACGGTGAAGCTCGATCTGGCCACCGTGGCGCCGAGCCTCGCCGGGCCGAAGCGCCCGCAAGACCGCATCGAGATCACGCACCTGTCGAAGAAGTTCGGCGAGCTGTTCAGCAAGCCGGTCGCCGAGAACGGCTTCAACCAGCCGCCGGCCAAGCTCGCGCAGAGCTTCAGCGCCGGCGAGGACTTAAGCATCAAGAACGGTGATGTGCTGATTGCCGCCATCACCTCCTGCACCAACACCAGCAACCCCGGCGTGCTGCTGGCCGCCGGACTGCTGGCGAAGAAGGCCGTGGAGGCCGGGCTGAAGGTGGCGCCGCACATCAAGACCTCGCTCGCGCCCGGCTCGCGCATCGTCACCGAATACCTGGAGAAGGCCGGGTTGCTCGGCTATCTCGAAAAACTCGGCTTCAATGTCGCCGCCTACGGCTGCACCACCTGCATCGGCAATGCCGGCGACCTGGCGCCGCAGATCAACGAAGCGATCACGAAGAACGACCTGGTGTGCGCCGCCGTGCTGTCGGGCAACCGCAACTTCGAGGCGCGCATCCACCCGAACCTGAAGGCCAACTTCCTCGCCTCACCGCCGCTGGTGGTGGCCTATGCCATTGCCGGCACTGTCACCAAGGACCTGATGACCGAGCCGGTGGGCCAGGGCAAGAAGGGCCGCGACGTCTACCTCGGCGATATCTGGCCGACGAGCGACGAGGTCTACCAGCTGATGAAGCACGCGATGGACCCGAAGGCCTTCAAGGCGAACTACGAGAAGGTGCAGAGCAAGCCGGGCAAGCTGTGGGAGCGCATCGAGGGCACCAAGGGTCAGGTCTACGACTGGCCCGAGAGCACCTACATTGCGCAGCCGCCCTTCTTCGAGGGCTTCGAGATGGTGCCCAAGGCGGTGGACGCAGGCGTCAAGGGAGCGCGCATCATGGCGCTGTTCGGTGATTCGATCACCACCGACCACATCTCGCCCGCAGGCTCCATCAAGGAAGCGTCGCCCGGCGGCAAGTACCTGCTCGACCACGGCGTGGTCAAGGCCGACTTCAACAGCTACGGCTCGCGCCGCGGCAACCACGAGGTGATGATGCGCGGCACCTTCGCCAACGTGCGCATCAAGAACCTGATGATCCCGCCACGCGCCGACGGCTCGCGCGAGGAAGGCGGGCTGACGCTGTTCCAGCCGGGCGGCGAGAAGATGTTCATCTACGACGCGGCGATGAAGTACATCGCGCAGGGCACGCCCACCGTGATCTTCGGCGGCGAGGAATACGGCACCGGCTCCAGCCGCGACTGGGCCGCCAAGGGCACCCAGCTGCTGGGCATCAAGGCGGTGGTGGCCAGGAGCTTCGAGCGCATCCACCGCAGCAACCTGGTCGGTATGGGCGTGCTCCCGCTGCAGTTCAAGCCCGGCGACTCGTGGGAATCGCTCGGCCTCGACGGCAGCGAGACCATCGACGTGCTGCTCGGCTCCGCGATCAAGCCGCAGAGCGATGCGACGCTGGCCATCACCAGGAGCGACGGCTCGCGCCGCGAAGTCGGCGTCACGCTGCGCATCGACACCGCGATCGAGGTCGACTATTACAAGCACGGCGGCATCCTGCCTTTCGTGTTGCGCCAGCTGCTGGCAGCTTGACGTTCCTTCAGAGACGGCAATCGTCACGAATGCAACCGGGCGCACACACACGAAATCTCGCGCCCGCTTGCATCTGATAAAACCTGGTTCGAGTCTTGCTTGATTGGCCGCCGGCCGGCTGGAAGGCCGGTACCGATTCACGCCGACTAGGGTGTACCCCCGGGCGGAAGTGAAGGGGAATGGCGATATAGTCGCGGGCTTCGCGGCCCACAAGGCCGCCTCAAGTTGATGGAACGCAAGGCCCCAACGGGCGATGCAGGGTCAAGGGTCCCCGACAGTGGGCCTGGATGGCCCTGGGGTACTGGAGAGAGTCGAGTGGATTACGCTCAAGCGCAGAGAAACCCGGGCAAGCATTTGACCGGCATCGGCATCGTGGTCGTCTTGCACGTGCTGCTCGGTTGGGCCCTGGTCAGCGGCCTCGCGCGCAAGGTGGTCGAGGTCATCAAGGCTCCGATCGAGACCAAGATCATCGAGGAGGTGAAGCCTCCTCCGCCCCCGGAAACGCCGCCCCCGCCGCCGCCGAAGATGGCGCTGCCGCCGCCCTCGTTCGTGCCGCCGCCCGAGGTGCAGATTGCCAACCCGCCGCCGCCCCAGGCGGCCATCACGGTGCAGACCACCACCCCGCCGCCCGCGGCGCCGGTGACCATCGCACCGCCGCCGGGCCCCGTCGTCGCCGCCGCTGCTCCCGCCGCGCGCGCCGCCGTGATCGACGTCAGCACCTGCGAAAAGCCTTCGTACCCGGCAGCGGCCGCCCGAGCCGAGGCCAAGGGCACGACGAAAATCCGCTTCACGATCGATGCCACCGGCCACCTCGACGCGTCCAAGACGGTGATCGAGCGCTCGTCGGGTGGTTCGCGTGAGCACAAGCTGCTCGACCGCACGGCCGTCGAAGCGCTGAGCAAGTGCAAGTTCAAGCCCGGCACCGACGACGCCGGACGCCCCGTGGGGGCGTTCTCGATCGTCGACTACGTCTGGAATCTCGAGTAAGCCGCCGCGTGCGGCCCACCCACCCGTTCATTTGTTTCTCGTCGGCGCCACTAGCCTGAGGCTGCCTGTCCCTTTGGAGGAATCATGTCCCTGATGAAACTCGTGCGCGCGCCCTTCATCGCCGCGCTGCTCGCCGTGGCCGGCCTGGCCGTGAGCCTGCCCACCCCTGCCCTGGCGCAAGCCGCCTCGGCCCCTGAAGCCGCCGCTTCTGCCGAAGTAGCACCGCCGGTGGCCACGGCGCCGGTGGCCACCGTGTCCAAGGAAGCCGTCGAGAACCCCTACGGCCTCGAAGCCCTGTGGAAGGGCGGCGACATCGTCGCCAAGACGGTGCTCTTCATCATGGTCGTCATGAGCATGGGCAGCTGGTACATCATCTTCACCAAGCTGTTCGAGCAGCAGAAGGTGTTCCAGAGCGCCAAGGAAGTGACCAAGGGCTTCTGGAGCGCGGGCTCGATCAAGGCCGGCGCCGGCACGCTGAAGGACGGCAGCGCCTTCCGCTTCATCGCCGAGAGCGGCCTGGATGCCAGCAAGCACCACGAAGGCAGCCTGACCGAGCAGATCGACCTGCACACCTGGATCAGCATGTCGATCCAGCGTGCCGTCGAGAACATCAACAGCCGCCTGCAGGATGGCCTGGCCTTCCTCGCCACCGTCGGCTCCACCGCTCCGTTCGTCGGCCTGTTCGGCACGGTGTGGGGCATCATGCACGCGCTCACGTCGATCGGCATCGCCGGCCAGGCTTCGATCGACAAGGTTGCCGGCCCGGTGGGCGAGGCGCTGATCATGACCGCCATCGGCCTGGCCGTCGCGGTGCCCGCGGTGATGGGCTACAACTGGCTGATCCGCCGCAACAAGAGCGCGATGGAGCGCGTGCGCGCCTTCAGCGCCGACGTGCACAACGTGCTGCTGGCCGGCAAGCGCTGAACGTCTCTTAGGAGATCGCCATGGCGATGAACGTGGGCGCCGCCGACGACGGCGAAGAGAGCCTGAATTCGAGCATCAACACCACGCCGCTGGTCGACGTGATGCTGGTGCTGCTGATCATCTTCCTGATCACGATTCCCGTCGTCACGCAGTCGGTGAGCCTGTCGCTGCCCAAGGAGCGCAACGTCCCCACGCAGACCAAGCCGGAGAACATCCTGCTGGCGGTCACCAAGGACGGCGACATCTACTGGAACACCAAGCGCATGCCGGACGTCGAGGCGCTGGTCGAGGCGCTGAAGAAGGAATCGGTGAAGGAGCCGCAGCCCGAGGTGCACATCCGCGGCGACGAGGAAACGCGCTACGAATCGGTGGGCCGCCTGGTGGTGGCTTGCCAGCGCGCGGGCATCGCCAAGGTCGGCTTCATCACCGAGCCGCCGCCGAACGTGGTGCAGTAAGGAGCAATACGCCGCCGGGCCGCCCCAAGGCGGACGCGCCCCCTCGGGGGGCCGACGCCAAGGGCGTCTTGGGGGCTAAGGAGAAATTATGGCAATGAACGTAGGCTCCGCGCCCGACGACGACGTGATGGTCGACATCAACACCACGCCGCTGATCGACGTGATGCTGGTGCTGCTGATCATGCTGATCATCACCATCCCGATCCAGACGCACGCGGTGAAGATGAACATGCCGATCGGCCCGAGCAGCCCGCCGCCCAAGCCGCCGGACATCGTCCGCATCGACGTCGATTTCGACGGCACGATCGGCTGGAACGGCACGCTGGTGGCCACCGATGCCGAGCTGCAAGGCAAGCTCGCCGCCGTGGCGGCGCAGCCCGATCAGCCCGAAGTCCACCTGCGCCCGAACAAGCTCGTGACCTACAAGAACGTGGCGCACATCATGGCCAGCGCGCAGCGCCTGGGCGTGACGAAGATCGGCCTGGTCGGCAACGAGCAGTTCTTGAAGTGAACCACCCCCTACGGCCTTCGGCCGCCCCCTTCGAGGGGGCAACACCGGCGGACCGGCAGAGCCGGATCCACGGTGTTCGCTTGGCTTCGGTTCGTCCTTCCTGTTGAAACGCTATGAAACCGCATCGTCTCCTGACCGCTCTCCTGCTTGCCGCCGGCCTCCTGGCCGGTGCGTCCGCGCAGAGCGTGCGCCCGGAAGTCGGCAAGCCGCTGCAACAAGCCGGTGACCTGCTGCGCGCCGGCAAGGCCAAGGAGGCGCTCGCGAAGGTGCGCGAGGCCGACGCCGTGAGCGGCAAGACGCCCGCCGAGCAGGTGATGATCGATCGCATGAAGGGCGCCGCCGCTCAGCGCGCCGGCGACAACGCCGCGGCCGCGCAGGCCTTCGAAGCGGTGTTCGCGTCGGGCAAGCTTGCCGGGCCCGAGCAGGCGCAGATCGCCGAATCGCTGGCCTTCACCTACTCGCAGATGAAGAACTGGGCCAAGTCCAGCGAATGGGCGCAGAAGGCCCAAGCCCACGGCGCCAACAGCCCGCAGCTGCGCCAGCTGCAGACCTTCCTGATGGCGCAAAGCGGCGACTTCAGTGGCGTCGCGAAGGAAGCCGCGGCCGCCGTCGCCGCCGCCGAGCAGGCGGGCCGCCGGCCGGCGGAAGATGACCTGCTGCGTCTGGCCGATGCCCAGCAGCGCACGAAGAATGCCGCGGGCCAGTCAAACACCATGGAGAAGCTGCTCGCCAACTACCCGAAGAAGGAGTACTGGAACGACATGCTGGTGCGCATCCAGCGCAAGCCGGGCTTCTCCGCCGACCGCCTGGCGCTCGACGTCTACCGCCTGCAGCTGGCCACCGGCAACCTGACCAAGACCAACGACTACATGGAGATGGCGCAGCTTGCGCTGCAGGCCGGCAACACCGCCGAAGCGAAGAAGATCGTCGACAAGGGCTTTGCTGCCAACCTGCTGGGCACCGGCGCTGAAGCCGACCGCCACAAACGCCTGCGCGACCTCGCGCTGAAGCAGGACGCCGAAGCCAAGGCCAAGTGGGATGCCGACATCGTGCAGGCCAACTCCGACAAGGACGGCAACCTGATGGTGCAGCTCGGCTACGCGCAGGTCAGCGCCGGCCAGGCCGACGCCGGCCTCAAGCTGATCGAGCAAGGCATCGCCAAGGACAAGCTCAAGCGCCCCGAGGATGCCAAGCTGCATCTGGGCATCGCGCAGCTGCTGGCCGGCAAGAAGGCCAAGGCGCAGCAGACTCTGCGCAGCGTGGGCGGCACCGACGGCACGGCCGACCTGGCGCGGCTGTGGATCATCCAATCCAACCAAGGCAACCAGCAGTGATCGCGGCGGCTTAAGATCGGCTCAATGCCGCCCGAACTTGACGCCGATCCGGCCACCGTCGACTTCGAAACACGCGCCACCGCCGACGACCACATGGCCCTGCGCCTGTGGTTGCGGCTGCTGGCGTGCAGCAACCTGATCGAAGCGCCGCTGCGCACGCGGCTGCGCGAGCAGTTCGATTGCTCGCTGCCGCGCTTCGACCTGATGGCGCAGCTCGACCGCCACCCCAAGGGCCTGAAGATGCGCGAGCTGTCGCGCCGGCTGATGGTCACCGGCGGCAACGTCACCGGCCTCACCGATAAGCTGGTCGAAGACGGCTTCGTCGAGCGCCGCGACGACCCCACCGATCGACGCGCTTACACGGTGCTGCTCACGCCGGCCGGCAAGAAGCTGTTTCGCCAGATGGCCGAGGCACACGAGGGCTGGGTGGTGCAGCTGTTCGAGCGGCTGCCGCCCGCGAAGAAGACGCAGCTGTTCGCGTTGCTCGGTGAGCTCAAGCAAAGCCTCGGGGCCACGGAGCTGCGCGATTGAGCGTCGATTTCGTTGAGGATCTCGGCCATGGCGTCTACGCCATCGACACCGGCTTCCACCGGCCGCGCTTCGACGCCGCCTACCTGATCGTCGAGGGCGGACGCGCCGCCTTCGTCGACACCGGCAGCAACCATGCCGTGCCTCGCCTGCTCGCCGCGTTGGCGGCACAGGGGCTCGCACCCACCGACGTCGACTACGTGATCCCGACGCATGTGCACCTCGACCACGCCGGCGGCGCCGGGCTGCTGATGCAGTCGCTGCCGCGCGCGCGCCTCGTCGTGCATCCACGCGGCGCGCGCCACATGATCGACCCGGCGGCGCTGTACCAGGGCGCGCTGGCAGTCTACGGGCAGGCGGAGATGGACCGCTCGTACGGCAAGCTGGTCGGCATCGATGCCGCGCGCTTGATGACCACCGCCGACGGCATGACGCTCGAGCTTAGCCGCAGACCGCTGCAGTTCATCGACACGCCCGGCCACGCGCGCCACCACCACTGCGTGTGGGATGAGGCGAGCCGCGGCTGGTTCACCGGCGACACCTTCGGCCTGAGCTACCGCGAGTTCGATACCGCGCAAGGGCCCTGGGTCATGCCCACCAGCACGCCGGTGCAGTTCGAGCCGGATGCACTGCGCGTGTCGATCGAGCGCCTGCTGGCGAGGCAGCCGGCATGCATCTACCTCACGCACTACGGCCGAGTGGCCGACGTTCAGCGCCTGGGCCGCTTGCTGCTCGAGCAGCTCGACGCGATGGTCGACATTGCGCTAGCGCGCCGCAGCGCGCCGCAGCGCCATGCGGCACTGAAGAAGGCGCTGGCCGAGCTCTACGCGCAACGCCTGCGCGCTCACGGCTGCACGCTGCCCGAGCCGCGGCTGCAGGAATTGCTCGCGCTGGATGTCGAGCTCAACGCGCAAGGCATTGCCGTGTGGCTCGATCGACAAGACCGAGGAGATCGACGATGAGCGACGCCCTCCCTGCCCTCACCGGCGGCTGCCTGTGCGGCCGCACGCGCTACGAAGCCACGCCCGATCACCGCGAGGGCTACTACTGCCACTGCCGCATGTGCCAGCTGGCCTTCGGCAACACGCGCGTTGCCTACTTCAACCTGCGCAAGAGCGAGGTACGCTGGACGGCCGAGCCGCCCAGCTACTACGCGTCATCGAAGATCGCGCGCCGCGGCTTCTGCGGCCACTGCGGCACGCCGCTGAGCTTCGAGTTCCTCGACAGCGAGCGCATGGATCTGTCGGTGGGCAGCCTCGACGATCCGTCCCAGCTCAAACCCACCGAGCACTGGGCGGTGGAGTCGCGCATCGCCGCGTGGCATGCTCCCGATGGCCTGCCCGAGCACCGGCTCGATGCCAACGAGCGCATCATGCAGCGCTGGAAAGACGCCTACGGCGACGACGTGCAGCCCGGCGTCGACGCGACTCGCTCGACTTAGGCGGGCTGCCCCAAGGCCACCGGCCGCTCCGTAGCTGCCGGTCCACTCGAAGGCCTTGCCGCCGAGGTAGGCGCCGAGGAAGCCGCCGAGCTGGTGCGCCAGCATCACCACGCCGAACAGGGTGGCCATGTTCGCCGGCCCGTAGAACTTGGCCACGAGGCCGGCCGTGGGCGGCACGGTGGACAGGTAGGTGAAGCCGATCACCGCGGCGAACGCGAGCATCACGGCCGGCGTCTTCGGCGCGAACAGGAACACCAGCACCGCCACCGCGCGCGCCGCATAGACCAGCGACAGCAGCGACTTCATGCGCCAGCGCCCGCCCTGGAAGCCGATAGCCCAGCCCATCGTGAAGCTGCCGACGATGTTGAAGAGGCCAATCACCGCCAGCGACCAGGCGCCGATCTCCGCCGGCAGCTGGCAGGCTGCGACCACGCCGGGCAGGTGCGTCGCGATGAAGGCCACGTGAAAGCCGCAGACGAAGAAGCCGGCGCACAGCATGCGGTAGCTCGGATCGGCCAGCGCGCGCTTCACGGCCGCACGCGTGCCCTCGGGCTTCAACGACGCAGCAGACACGTGGTTCGAATTGCCGCGCAACACCCACGCCGCCGGCAGTGCCAGCAAGCTCAACGCAGCCAGCGTCTGCAGCGACGCCACCCAGCCCGCCGCCGCGGTGATGCCTTGCGCGATCGGCGCGAACACGAACTGGCCGAAGGAGCCGCCGGCGTTCACGATACCGATGGCCATGCCGCGCTGCGCCGGCGGAATCAGCCGCGTGGTGGCGGCCATCAGCACCGACGGCCCGGCCATGCCGGCGCCACCGGCGGCGAGCACGCCGATCGCGAAGATCAGCCCCGCGGTGCTGTGCATGAAAGGTACTAGCGCCGTGCCGAATGCGACCAGCAGCACGCCCACGAGCAGCACGCGCCCGGCGCCGATGCGATCGGCCACGACGCCGGCGAAGGGCTGCGTGAGGCCCCACCACAGCTGGCCGAAGGCGAAGGCGAGGCTCACGCTCGCGAGGCCCAAGCCGGTGTGCGTGTTCAGCGTGCTCACGAACAGGCCCATCGACTGGCGCGCCCCCATCGTCAGCGCGAACGTGCCGGCGGCGGCCAGCAGCACCACGGCCACGGCCGCGCTCTTTCGCGCGGCCGCCGCGCCGGGCCGCCCCAAGCCAGGCCGCAACCCTCTCGGAGGGTGGTCGCGGTATTCCCGCGACCGGGTGCTCCATTCACTCATTCGTCGTTCTCCGGTGATTCGGCGTCGTCAAGCAGCGCCATGCATTCGTCGAGCAGCGCATGCAGGCGTGCGACCCGCTCACTGCCCAGCCGCTCATTGAGCGAGAGTTGCGCGCGCTTCCAGGCGCGCTGCGCTTCCGTGCGCAAGGCCTGCCCTTCCGGCGTGGCGATCACGCGGCGGCTGCGCGCATCGTCTCCCGGCTCCAGCGCCAGCCAGCCGTGCGCGATCAGCGGCTGCAGGTTGCGCGTCAGCGTGGATGGGTCGAGCTGCATCTTGGCCGCCAGTGCCGACAGCTGGATCGGACCCAACACCACCACGTGCGACAGCAGGGAGTACTGCGTGTTCTTCAGGCCCGTGGCCGAGACGATGGCGTCGTAGTGCCGCGTCACGCGGCGCGACAGTTGGCGCAGCTTGAGGTTGGTGCAACCGCGGGGTGCGGCAACAGCGGCGGCTTTCATTGGCGTTCATTGTATATACAATAGTTGTACTTGCAAGCAACCAAGGAATCCGCGATGAGCCTGAATGACACCCTCGCCCAATGGGAAGCCGAAGAACACGCGGTGCGCGCGCGCCTCTCGAACGAGATCGGCGTCGCACGCCCCGAGCAGGTGGCCGGCAAGACCGGCATGGCGATGTTCGAAGCCATCTTCTCCGGCGAGCTGCCGGCGCCGCCGATCGGCCGCACGCTGAACTTCCTGCCCATCCACATCGAGCCGGGCCGCGCTGTCTTCCAGGGCCGGCCGCAGCTGCAGCACTACAACCCGATGGGAACCGTCCACGGCGGCTGGTTCGCCACGCTGCTCGATTCGGCCGTGGGCTGCGCGGTGCACTCGATGCTGCCGGCGGGCAAGGCCTACACGACACTGGAAATCAAGGTCAACATCGTGCGCGCACTGACCGACCGCGTGCCGCTGGTGCGGGCCGAAGGCAAGGTGATCCACGCCGGCGCGCGCACCGCCACGGCCGAAGGGCGCTTGTTCGGCCCGGATGGCAAGCTGTACGCGCATGCGACCACGACCTGCCTGGTGTTCGACGCGCAATGAACCTGGTAACCGCGCCGTACCCTTGGCGCGGTAGGCTATAGGCATGAGACTCCTCCACACCATGCTGCGCGTCGGCGACCTGCGACGCATGCAGTTGCTGCGCACCACGCAGCGCCCCGAGCAGAAGTACGACCTGGCCTTCATCGGCTACGGCCGCAATCCCGAGCACGCCGAGATCGAGCTCACCTACAACTACGGCGTCGACAACTACGAGCTCGGCAGCGCCTATGGCCACATCGCCATCGGCGTGCCCGATGTCGCGGCCACCTGCGCGGCCGTGCGCGACAAAGCGGCGGCATTGGGCGGCGCGATCACGCGCGAGCCGGGCCCGGTGAAGGGCGGCAGCACGGTGATCGCCTTCATCACCGATCCCGACGGCTACAAGATCGAGTTGATCGAAAGACGCGAGTAGCGTCAGTCTCCCATCACAACGCCTTCGCGGCGCGGGTCGGCGCCGCCGAACCAACCGGTCGGCGTGCGCTGGATCGCCTGCAGGCCGCTGGTCATCGCTTGCTCACGCACTTCATGGCCGCGCGCCTTCAGCGCCTCCACCGTGGCCGGCGGGAAGCGCTTCTCTTCCAGCAAGGTCGGGCCGTTGGTCGAGCCGAAGTTCGGCAGGCTGATCGCCT
>VBDL01000361.1 GCA_005884255.1 Betaproteobacteria bacterium
CGTCGGCGCCATCGTCGTCTTCGGCATCGCGCTGCCGCGGCTCGGCTTGGCGGTGACGCTGCCGCTGCTGATCACCATCACCAGCCTCGCCGGTGATGAGTTCCACTGGAAGGACGTGCTGATCAACTGCATCGTGCTCACGATCGGCTCTTGGGCGATCTTCATTCTCGGGCTGAAGCTGGTGATCCCGCTGTGGCCGACCTTCATCACCGGCTGAGGAGCGCTCCATGGATCTTCTGCACAACCTGGCCCTGGGTTTCCAGACGGCACTCACGCTGACGAACCTGTTCTATGCACTGATGGGCTGCCTGCTGGGCACGCTGATCGGCGTGCTGCCCGGCCTCGGGCCGGTGG
>VBDL01000362.1 GCA_005884255.1 Betaproteobacteria bacterium
CTGATGGTGCTCGGCCTCATCGGCGCCGTGGTGCTGGCCTCGGGGTCGCTCATCAAGGCCATCTCGATGATCATCCTCGGGCTGCTGCTCGGGCAGATCAACACCGACGTCATCTCCGGCACGCCGCGCTACAGCTTCGACATCCCCGAGCTGACCGACGGCATCGGCTTCGTCGTCATCGCGATGGGCGTGTTCGGCTTCGGCGAGATCATCGCCAACCTCGGCATGCCGGCCGAGCACCGCGAGGTGTTCACGAAGAAGGTCAAGGGCCTGTGGCCGACCAAGGAAGACTTCAAGGAGGCCTGGCCCGCGGTGCTGCGCGGCACCGGCATCGGCTCGCTGCTGGGCGTGCTGCCCGGTGGCGGCGCGCTGCTGGCCTCGTTCGCCGCCTACACGCTGGAGAAGAAGGTCGCGAAGGATCCGAGCAAGTTCGGCCGCGGCGCCATCCAGGGCGTGGCAGGCCCCGAGAGCGCCAACAACGCCGGCGCGCAGACCTCCTTCATCCCGATGCTCACGCTGGGCATTCCGCCCAACGCGGTGATGGCGCTGATGGTCGGCGCGATGACGATCAAGGGCATCCAGCCGGGCCCGCAGGTGATGAGCAGCAACCCGACGCTGTTCTGGGGCCTGATTGCGTCGATGTGGGTGGGCAACCTGATGCTGGTGATCCTCAACCTGCCGCTGATCGGCATCTGGATCAAGCTGCTGACCGTGCCGTACCGCTTCCTGTTCCCCGCCATCGTGGTGTTCTGCTGCATCGGCACCTACACGCTGAACAACAGCAGCTTCGACGTCTACATGACGGCGCTGTTCGCGGTGATCGGCTACGTCTTCTACAAGCTCAAGTGCGAGCCGGCGCCGCTGCTGCTGGGCTTCATCCTCGGGCCGATGATGGAAGAGAACCTGCGGCGCGCGCTGCTGCTGTCGCGCGGCGACTGGAGCACCTTCGCCACGCGCCCCCTGTCCGCGGGCCTGCTGATCGCGGCCGCCATCATGATCATCACCGTGATCCTGCCGGGCATCAGCGGCAAGCGGGAGGCTGCCTTCCAGGAAGCAGACTGACCTTGCGAGATGCCTGACACCGCTCTGGCAGAGAGCACGCGCAGCGGCGCCTTCGCGCCGCTGCGCCATTCTGCTTTCCGCATGCTGTGGTCGGCCACGCTGACGGCCAACGTTTGCGTGTGGATGAACGACGTGGCCGCGGCGTGGATGATGACCTCGCTGACCACGTTGCCGCTGATGGTGGCGCTGGTGCAGTCGGCGTCGACGCTGCCGGTGTTCCTGCTCGGCGTGCCCAGCGGCGCGCTGGCCGACATCATCGACCGGCGGCGCTACTTCGCGGCGACGCAGGTCTGGGTGGCGCTCACCGCATCGATCCTGGCGCTGGCCGCCTTCACCGATGCGTTGAACGCACCGCTGCTGCTCGCGCTGACCTTCGCCAACGGCATCGGTCTGGCCATGCGCTGGCCGGTGTTCGCTGCCATCGTGCCCGAGGTGGTGCCGCGCGACGAGCTGCTGCAGGCGCTGGCGCTCAACGGCATCGCGATGAACGCATCGCGCGTGGTCGGGCCCATCGTCGCCGGGGCGTTGCTGGCAAGCGCCGGCAGCCCCTATGTGTTCGGCCTCAACGCCGTGCTGTCGATCGGTAGCTGCCTGCTCATCCTGCGCTGGAAGAGCGAGCCCAAGGTGAGCGCGCTGCCCGGCGAGCGCTTCGTCGGCGCAGTGCGCGTGGGGCTGCAGTTCGTGCGCCAGTCGCCGCGCATGCGCGCGGTGCTGGTGCGGGTGAGTCTCTTTTTCCTGCAGTCGACCGCGCTGCTCGCCTTGTTGCCGCTGGAAGCCAGGCGCCTCGAAGGCGGCGGGGCCGGGACCTACACGGTGCTGATCGCCAGCATGGGGCTGGGAGCGATCGTTGCGGCACTCGGGTTGCCGCGCCTGCGCGGCGAGCACGGCCCGGATCGCCTGGTGCAGGCCGGCACCGTGGTGCAGGCGGCCGCTACCGCGGTGGTCGCGTTCGCGACCACGCCGTGGCTGGCCGCGCCCGCGATGTTCATCAACGGCATGGCGTGGATCTCCACCGCCAACTCCTTGACCATGTCCGCCCAGCTCGCGCTGCCCAACTGGGTGCGTGCGCGCGGCATGGCGATCTATCAGATGGCCTTGATGGGCGGCGCCGCACTCGGTGCCGCGCTGTGGGGCCAGGTGGCGAGCTCGAGCAACGTGCGCGTGAGCCTGCTCGCCGCGGCGGCCACCGGGCTGGTGCTCATGGTTGCGGTGGCGAAGCGCTTCTCGGTGGAGACCGGCAGCAGCGAGGAGTTCACGCCGATACGGCCGTTCCCCGACCCGGTGTCGGTGATTCCGGTGGAGGGCGACGAGGGGCCGGTGATGGTGACCATCGAGTACTGCATCGATCCGCACCGCGCCGACGAATTCGCCGCCGTGATGCAGGAGACGCGCCGCTCGCGGCTGCAGAACGGCGCGCTGTCCTGGGGCCTGTTCCGCGATACCGGCAAGCCCGGCCGCTACCTCGAGTACATCCTCGACGAATCCTGGATCGAGCACCTGCGCCGCTTCGAGCGCTTCACGCACTACGACGTGGAGCTGCGCGAGAGGCGCATCGCGTTCCACGAGGGGCCACAGCCGCCGCTGGTGCAGCGGTACGTGGGAGAGCGCCTGGTCGATTGAGTGCCGGATCAGGCCGCGGGTGCTGTGCGACCCAAGCGGACACCGCGGATCCGGCTTCGCCGGTCCGACGGTGTCGCGCCCTTGAGGGGGAGCGCCGAAGGCGCTTCGGGGGTGGTCCAGTTCCTCCCCGGATAATGCGCCGCGAGGAGAGTCTGCCCCGATGATCACGGCCCATCCGCTGCGCGAGGCGCTGCACAACGAAGTCCACGCGCGGCCCTACGAGCGCATGACCGCGCCGCTGGCGCTGACGCACATCGCCGTGCTGCCCACGGCCGATGGCGCCACGCGCGCACACCTCGATGCGCTGCTGCGCGCGCGTCTGCTGCCGCTGCCCGCGCCTGATGCCAGCCACCTGAGCATCGAGCTGGGCGGGGGCCTGAGACTGCGCTGGGAGCGCCACACCCGAGAGCTTCGACACCCAGGCGCTGCACGAGGTGCCGCAGGACTGGCTGCATTCGCTGCCCGGCCAATGGCTGGTGGGTTTGCACGTGATCGTCAGCGGCGGCGCCGACTACGCCGTGCAGAAACTGGTGCGCCAGTCGCTCGACGAAGACAGCCTGGTGGCCGCCGAGGTGATGGACGAGCTGGGCGAGGTCTACACCGACTTCCGCCTGCATGCCGACGGCTATGCGCGGGTGATCCTCGCCGCGCCGGGCGAAGTGAGCCCGCGGCGCCTGGGGCGCACGGTGCAGCGGCTGCTGGAGATCGAGACTTACCGCATGAGCGCGCTGCTCGGCCTGCCGGTGGCGCGCGAGGTGGGCGGGGCGCTGGTGCATGCCGAGAGCGACCTGGCGCGCATCGCCGGCGAGATCCGCAGCGCGCAGCAGCAGACCGAGCCCGAGCTGCTGCTGCGCCTCACGCAGCTGGCCGGCGAGGTGGAGAGCCTGTACGCACGCACGCATGCGCGCTTCTCGGCATCCGCCGCGTACTTCGAGCTGCTGCAGCGGCGCATCTCCGAGCTGCACGAGAAGCGCATCCATGGCCTGCAGACGCTGGGCGAATTCATGGACCGCCGCCTCGCGCCGGCAATGCAGACCTGCGCCTGGGCGGCACGCCGCCAGCAGGCGCTGAGCGAGCGCATCTCGCGCACCAGCAACCTGCTGCGCACGCGCGTGGAGATCGAGCAGCAGCAGAGCAGCCAGGCGCTGCTCGATGCGATGAACCGCCGCCAGCAGGCGCAGCTGTTGCTGCAAAGTGCCGTGGAAGGCCTGTCGGTGGCGGCCATTACGTATTACGGTGCGGGCCTGGTCGGCTACCTGGCCAAGGGCTTGCGCGAGGCCGGCGTGAACCTGCAGCCGGAGCTGGTGGTGGCGATCTCGATCCCGCTGATCGCGTTCGGCGTGTGGCGCGGCATCCGCCGTCTGCACAACAGAGTGATGGCCACAGTGCATTGAGTGCATTGAAAGCGATGGCAACAAACGTGTGGCGATGGCTTGCGGCCGCAATGCTGATCGCGGCGGGTGCCGCGCATGCGCAAGGCAGCGTCTACCTCGACGAATTGACCTCGCCCGAGGTCAAGGCGCGCATCGCGAACGGCGCGACGACCGTGCTCGTGCCCATCGGCGGCACCGAGCAGAACGGCCCGCACATGGTGCTGGGCAAGCACAACGTGCGCGCCCATGTGCTGGCCGGGCGCATCGCACAGGGGTTGGGCAACGCGCTCGTGGCGCCGGTGATCGCCTATGTGCCCGAAGGCAGCATCCATCCGCCGGCGGCGCACATGCGTTTCACCGGCACGATTTCCATTCCCGAGCCCGTGTTCGAGGCCATGCTCGAGGCCACTGCACGCAGCTTCAAGCAGCACGGCTTTCGCGACGTCGTGTTCCTCGGCGACCATGGTGGCTACCAGAAGAGCGAAGAGCGCGTGGCGGCGAAGCTCAACCGGGAGTGGGCAGCCGACAAGACCTGCCGCGTGCATGCGCTGCTCGACTACTATCGCGTGACGCAGAGCGCCTACGTGAAGGCGCTGAAGGCGCGCGGCTACAGCGAGGCCGAGATCGGCACGCACGCGGGCTTGGCGGATACCGCGCTCGCGCTGGCCGTGGACAATGCGCTGGTACGCAGCGGTGCGCTCGGCGCCAAAGCCTCGGCGAGCGAGGGCGTGTATGGCGACCCGCGCCGCGCCAGCGCTGAGCTGGGACAAATCGGCGTGCAGCAGATCGTGGAATCATCGGTGGCAGCGATCCGTGCGCTGGCACGCGAGCATTGAAATAGTGGAGTCGACCTTGGCCAACAAGAAGATCATCGTCAAAGCGTGCGGGGCGGGCCTGACCGCGGCGGCTGTCGCAACGCTGTTCGTCGTTACCCGCGTCAACGGAGCCGCGTCGGCGCCCGCCGCCAGCGCGCCGGCTGTCACGCCTGCGGTGGCCACGGTGCCCGGCATGCCGCCGGTCATCGATGCGCGCAACGTCTACAGCGAGACGGCCACCGGCAAGATGAGCGCCACGGTGGGCGGCGACCTCGAGCGCATCTACGTGCCCAACCTGCGCTCCAACGACGTTTACGCGGTCGACCCGACGTCGATGAAGGTGGTCGACAAGTACAAGGTCGGCATCGGCCCGCAGCACATCGTGCCCTCGTGGGACCTGCGCACGCTGTGGGTCACCAACAATGCCGAGCGCCGTACCGACGGCAGCCTCACGCCGGTGGACCCGAAGACCGGCAAGCCGGGCAAGGCGATTCCGGTCGACGACCCCTACAACATGTACTTCACGCCCGACGGCAAGTCGGCCATCGTGGTCGCCGAGGCGCGGCGGCGGCTGGACTTCCGCGATCCGCAGACGATGGCGGTGCAGTACTCGATCGACACGCCCAAGTGCGGCGGCATCAACCATGCCGACTTCTCGATCGACGGCCGCTACGCCATCTTCACCTGCGAGTTCGACGGCGCCATCACGAAGATCGATCTGGTGAACCGCAAGGTGCTGGGCTATCTCAAGCTGCAGATGCCCGCCACGCGCTTCAAGGAAGTGCCGGCCGCGGCCGCCGGCCCCGCCGCCAGCGAGATCTGCACCTCGAAGAAGGGCATGCCGCAGGACATCCGCATCTCACCGGACGGCAAGCGCTTCTACATCGCCGACATGGATGCCGATGGCGTGCATATCGTCGACGGCGAGGCGCTGAAGGAAGTCGGCTTCATCCCCACCGGCGTGGGCACGCACGGCCTCTATCCGAGCCGCGATGGCAAGAGCCTGTACGTGGCCAACCGTGGCTCGCACAAGATCCACGGCCCGCGCCGCGGGCCGGGCAGCGTGGTGGTGATCGACTTCGCCAGCGAGAAGATCGTCGCCAAATGGCCGGTGCCTGGTGGCGGCAGCCCCGACATGGGCAACGTCAGTGCCGACGGCAAGTGGCTGTGGCTGGCCGGCCGCTATGACGACGAGATCTACCGCTTCGACACGACCACCGGCGCGGTCAGCAAGATCGCGGTGGGCCAGGAGCCGCACGGCCTCACCGTGTGGCCGCAGCCGGGGCGGTATTCGCTGGGGCACACGGGCAACCTCCGATAGGACCGCGCGGTGGGCTGAAGCCCACCCTACGGGATATTCGAGACGCAAGGGATTCGTAGGGTGGGCTTCAGCCCACCAAGCGATCTGGCTACCAGCGCAGCGACGGCGTCGTCACCGGCGCATCCCACAGCGATGTGAGCTCATCGTCCAGCGCGGTCAGCGTGAGCGAGGCGCCGGCCATCTCCAGCGAGGTGGTGTGGTTGCCGACCAGCCAGCGCTTGACCTTCAAGCCCTGCGCACGCAGGCGATCGGTGGCCAGCTTGTTCAGCAGGTGCAGCTCGATCAGCGGCGTGCCGCCGAAGCCGTTGACCTGCAGCAGCACCTCGCGGCCCGCGGCCAGCGACAAGTCCTTGAGGATGGGCTCGAGCAGCAGC
>VBDL01000363.1 GCA_005884255.1 Betaproteobacteria bacterium
GTCCTGAACGTGCGATGCGCATCGGTCTCACCGGCGGCATCGGCAGCGGCAAGAGCACCGTCGCCGCGCTGCTCGTCCGGCAGGGCGCGGTACTGATCGACACCGACGCGATCGCGCGCGCCCTCACGGGCCCCGGCGGTGCCGCGATGCCTGCGTTGCGTGCGCGCTTCGGCGACGCGATCGTCGATGCGCAGGGCGCCCTCGATCGCGAGCGCATGCGCGCGCTGGCCTTCGCCGACCCCGCGGCCAAGCGCACGCTCGAAGCCGTCTTGCACCCCGTGATCGGGGTCGAGGCGGAACGCCAGGCGGTGCAGGCCGCTGGCGCACCCGTCGTGTTCGACGTCCCCTTGCTCGTCGAATCGGGCCACTGGCGCGCCAAGGTCGACCGCGTCCTGCTCGTCGATTGCAGCGAAGGGTCGCGCGAAGCCGTGCAGCGCGTCATCGCCAGTCAGGCTTCGCGCAGCGCACGCCGGGCGGCGGCCGACGCCGTGATCGACAACGACGCGCTGACGCTGTCGGAGCTCGCGGCACAAGTCGACACGCTTTGGCGTGCATGGCGAGTGTGATTTTTTTGGCAGGGCTGTGGAACAATCGACCCCGCCTGCCAACGAAGTCCCCACCTTGGTCCTTTACGAATACCCGTTCAACGAGAGCATCCGCACGATGCTGCGGCTCGAGCACCTGTTCGACCGCCTCGGCCAGCTGATGCCGCGCGATGCGGCCATCGATCACCACTACGCGCTGGCGACGATCTTCGAGATCATGGACGTCGCCTCGCGTGCAGACCTGAAGTCCGACCTGCTGAAGGACCTCGAGCAGCAGAAGCTGCGCCTGAACGCCTATCGCGGCAACCCGTCGATCTCGGAGGGCGCGCTCGACGACGTGGTCGCCCGCATCGACCATGCGTTCAACGGCCTGAACCAGCTCTCCGGCAAGGCCGGCGCCGCGCTCACCGGCAATGAATGGCTGATGAGCATCCGCAGCCGCATCAGCATCCCCGGCGGCACCTGCGAGTTCGATCTGCCGGCGTACTACGCGTGGCAGCAGCACACAGCGGCACGCCGCCGCGGCGATCTGGTGCATTGGAGTGCCAGTCTGATGCCGCTGGCCGAAGCGTTGAACGTGCTGCTGTCGCTGTGGCGTGATACCGGATCGCCGCACAAGGTGATGGCCAGTGGCGGTCAGTACCAGCAGAGTCTGCCGCAGGGTCGCGTCTATCAGCTGCTGCGCCTGAAGATGGACGATGCCGACGGCCTGGTGCCGGAGATCAGCGGCCACCGGCTGATGGTGTCGGTCCGCTTCATGCGCTTCGAGGCCGAAGGCCGATTGAAGCCGGCGGCCAGCGACGTGCCGTTCGAGTTGACCCTGTGTGCATGAATCATGAACGCACCCACGCCCGCACCGCGCAAGGTGCCCTGCCCGACTTGCGGTAAGCCGAGCCTTTATGCGCCGTCCAACCCGTGGCGGCCGTTCTGCAGTGAGCGCTGCCGCAGCGCCGACCTCGGCGCCTGGGCCAGCGAGAGCTACCGCGTCGCGTCGCCGCCGGCCACGCAGGACGGCGACGACGAGCCGCAAGACCCAACCTAGATGTCGAAGCGGATGCCCTGCGCCAGCGGCAGTGCGCGCGAGTAGTTGACGGTGTTGGTTGCGCGGCGCATGTAGGCCTTCCACGCGTCCGCGCCCGATTCGCGGCCGCCGCCGGTCTCCTTCTCGCCGCCGAAGGCGCCGCCGATCTCGGCGCCCGAGGTGCCGATGTTGACGTTGGCGATGCCGCAGTCGGAGCCGCCGGCCGCGATGAAGGCCTCGGTCTCGCGCACGTCGGTGCTGAAGATCGCCGACGACAGGCCTTGCGGCACCGCGTTGTGCAGCGCCAGCGCGTCATCGAACTGCGTGTAGCGCAGCACGTAGAGGATCGGCGCGAAGGTCTCGTGGCGCACCACCTCGCTCTGCGCCGGCATGTCGACCAGCGCGGGCCGCACGTACCAGGCTTCCGGATGGACCTCGGCCAGCACGCGCTCGCCGCCACTGACCAGGCCGCCTTCGGCCTGCGCGCGTTTCAGCGCGGTCTGCATCTGTTCGTACGCCGCCTGGTCGATCAGCGGACCCATCAGCGTGCCCTCATCGAGCGGGTTGCCGATACGCACGCTCGCATAGGCGCGCTGCAGGCGCGCCAGCAGCTCGGCATGCACGCGCTCGTGCACGATCAGGCGCCGCGTCGTCGTGCAGCGCTGGCCGGCAGTGCCGACGGCACCGAACACGATGGCGCGCACCGCCATGTCGAGATCGGCCGACGGCGTGACGATGATTGCGTTGTTGCCGCCCAGCTCGAGCAGGCAGCGGCCGAAGCGTGCGGCGACGCGCGGGCCGACCGCGCGGCCCATGCGGGTGCTGCCGGTGGCCGACAGCAGCGCCACTTGGGGATGATCGGTCAACACTTCGCCGACCGCCGCTGCACCGATCAGCACCTTCGACAGGTGCGCCGGCGCATCGCTGCCGAAGCGCTGCACGGCGCGCTCGAACAGCGCCTGCACCGCCAGCGCGGTGAGCGGCGTCTTCTCCGACGGCTTCCACACGACCGGGTCGCCGCACACCAGCGCCAGCGCCGCGTTCCACGACCACACGGCGACGGGGAAGTTGAAGGCGCTGATCACGCCGACCACACCCAGCGGATGCCAGTTCTCCATCATGCGGTGGCCGCGGCGCTCCGAGGCGATCGTCAAGCCATAGAGCTGGCGTGACAGGCCTCGATGGAGACCAACCGGCCGAGCTCGGCCTTGTGCGCGCGCAGTTCCTCGCCCAGCAGGCGCACCAGTTCGCCGCGGCGCGGCGCCGGCACGTCGCGCCACGTGAGGAATGCGCTGTGAGCGCGCTCCACAGCGGCACGCGCCTCGTCGGCCGTGTGCTGGTGCACGCGTGCGAGCACGCTGCCGTCGATGGGAGAACGGGCGGCGAGGTCGCCGCTCTGCAGCGACGTGCCGAACGATGAAAGCAGGGAATCGATGTTCATGGCGCGATTTTGCTCAGGTTTCGATACCTCAACCGATGGATTCCACCTGGCGCGACTGCTGATAAGCCATGCCGAAGCGGTTGGCAAGGAAGGCCGGCAACTCGACCTGCTCCTGGCGGATGAAGCCGCGCTGCGGCAGCTTGCCTTCGCGGAACAGGTCCACCGCGGCGCAAATGCCGGCGGCGGTGGTGATCTGGATCGCCGACAGCGGCGCCGTTTCACTGCGGTCGGCAAAGATCTTGCGCGCGAACACTTCCTGCACCAGCTGGCCGCCGCGCATGCCGCTGGCGGTGACGAACACCAGCACCACGTCCTGCATCGTCGTGGGCACCGAGCGGCGCAGCATGTTCTTCAGCGTGGTCTGGTCGGTCTTCAGCTGCAGCTCCTCGAGCAGCATCTTCATGATCTGGCGATGGCCGGGATAGCGCACCGACTTGTAGTCGAGCGTGCGCACCTTGCCCGACCAGGTCTCGCACAGCGTGCCCAGGCCGCCCGAGGTGTTGAAGGCCTCGTATTCGACGCCATCGAGCGAGAAATGCTCCAGCCCTTCCAGCGGCAGCAGCTCGATGCGCTCGCCGTCGTGGATCGCTTCGCAGGGGTGGCAGTACTCGTTGATGAGCCCGTCGACGCTCCACGTCAGGTTGTATTTCAGCGAGTTGGTGGGAAACGCAGGCAGCGCGCCGACCCGCATCTTCACTTCGTGCAGCTCGTCGAACTCGCGCGCCAGATGATGCGCGACGATGCCGACGAAGCCGGGCGCCAGCCCGCACTGCGGCATGAAGGCAGTGGGCGCGCCGTCGGCCAGCGCCTTGATGTCGCGCGTGGCGGCGACGTCCTCAGTGAGATCGAAGTAGTGGCAGCCGGCTTCGCGCGCCAGGGTCGCGGTGCGCATCGTGGCCGCGCAGCACTGGCAGCAGCGCCTGGGCATCCTCGGTGTCGACCGTGAGCGTCTGGACCGCCTCATGCGGCGTGATGTGCGCCAGTGCGGCGGCGCTACGGTCGACCACCGTCACGCGGTAATCGCCCGTATTGGCCAGCAGGCTGGCGATGGTCTGGCCGATGTGCCCGGCGCCCAGAAGAATGACACGCATGCTCGCGCTCCCGATTCAGGTCAATGGATGAAGGTGAGGTTAAGGACCCGAGCAGACGAAAGCTACGGCAAGTTCGTCGAAGAAACGCGGCTGCTGGACAATACGTCGATCCCATTCGACGATTCGTAGCATGGCCACCCACCCCGCCCCCAAGGACCGCCTCGATCGCGACCTGCTCGTGCTGCTGCAGGCCAATGCGCGCGAAAGCACCGCCAACCTGGCGCGCAAGCTCGGCGTCGCGCGCACGACGGTGCTCGCGCGGCTGGCGCGGCTGGAGAGCGCCGGCGTGATCGTCGGCTACACGGTCCGCCTGGCGCAGCACGCCGCCGGCCAGGGCCTGCAGGCCTTCGTCGGCATCACGGTCAGCCCGAAATCGGGGCGCGACGTGGTCAAGCAGCTCACGCGCATGCCCGAGCTGCGCCAGCTGAGCGCCGTGAGCGGCGAGTTCGACTACATCGCGCTGCTGCATGCGGAATCGGCCTCGCGCCTGGACGAGCTGCTCGACGAGATCGGCAACGTCGACGGTGTCACGCGCACGACCACGTCGATCGTGCTGGCGCGCCGCGTCGATCGCGGCCAGTAGGAATCAGGCGTTGACCTTCCGCCCGCCCGGCTGTGTACCGGCCCCGCGACCGGCGCGCCATTGCGCGATCGCGTCCACCAGCGCGCCCGGATCGGCCGGCTTCACGAGGTGCCGATCGAAGCCGGCCTCGCGCGCCTGTCGCTGGTCGCCCTTCTGGCCGTAGCCGGTCAACGCGATCAGCAAGGCCTGGCGCGTCTGCGGCATCTCGCGCAGGCTGCGCGCGACCGCGTAGCCATCGAGCATCGGCAGCCCGATGTCGAGCACCACCACGTCGGGCGCAAAGGCGGTGGCGCAGGCCAGCGCTTCCTGGCCGTCGCGCGCCGTGAGCACGACATGGCCATCGATGCGCAGGTACATCGCCACGGTGTCGGCGGCATCGAGGTTGTCGTCGACCACCAGCACACGGCAGCCGGCCGCGGTGCCGGGCTGCGCCTCGGCTGCGTCCGACGGCTCGGGCGCCTGTACTTCGGTGACGCACGGCAGCGCGACGACGAATTCCGCGCCCTGCCCCGGCCCGGCGCTGCGCGCCTCGACGCTGCCATGGTGCAGCTCCACCAACCGCCGCACCAGGGTCAGCCCGACGCCGAGGCCGCCTTGGCTGCGGTCCAGCGCGCGCTTGCCCTGCTCGAACAGATCGAACACATGCGGCAGCAGCTCGGGCTCGATGCCGATGCCGTTGTCGCGCACGCGCAGTACCGCCACGCCGTCCTGCACGCCCAGCGACAGGTGAAGGCTGCCGCCCTCGGGGGTGTACTTCGCCGCGTTGTTCAGCAGGTTGCCCACCACTTGCGCCAGCCGCGCGAAATCACCGCGCAGCCACACCGGCGTGCTCGGCAGCGACAACTGCAAGCGGTGGCCGCGCGCATCGACGTAGGGTCGCGCGCTCTCCACGCTGTGCACGACCAGCGCGAGCAGATCCATCGGCGCCAGCTGCAGCGCGATCTTGCCCTGGCTGATGCGCGCCACGTCGAGCAGCTCCTCGACCAGGCGCGTCAGGTGGTTGATTTGCCGGTCGGTCACGTCGGTGGCCCAGGCCAGCTTTGGGTCGGGCGGCGCGATGCGACGGATCACCTCCACCGCATTGCGGATCGGTGCCAGCGGATTGCGCAGCTCGTGCGACAGCATCGCGAGGAATTCATCCTTGCGCTGGCTCGCCTCCTGCAGCCGCGCCTCGGCCTGGCGGCGCTCGACGATCTCGGTCTGCAGGCTGCGATACAGGCGCGCGTTCTCGAAGGCGATCGCGGCCCGGCTCGCCAGCTCTTCGAACATCAGCGCCTCATGCGTGTCCTTGGCAGCAATGAGCAGGGCGCCCAGCACATGCTCGCCGATCGTCAAGGCGAACACCGTCGCCTCGGGCAGGCGCAGCGCCTCGCTCGGCAGCGGCTCGAGTGCCGGTGGCTCCGGCGCCGGCTCGCTCGCCTCCGGCCGATACGTCACCACGCGCGCGCCGGCCAACGCCTCCTCGAAGGCGAGCCGCGCGGCGCGCGGCAACTCGGCGAAGCGCACCCCCACCAGCAAGGCGCGGCCGGCGGCCACGCTGGCGCGGCAGATCAGCGCCCGGCGCGGCGCCTCGCCCTCATCGGGCAGCACCAGCGCCGCGCAGCTGGCGATCTCCGGCACCAGCAGCTCGAGCAACCGGCGCATGCCGACCTCGGCATCGAGCGAGGCGCTCAGCGTGTGGCTCACGCGCGAGAGAAAGTTCGAGCGCCGGGTCGCCTCCTCGGCCACCCGACGCGCCGCCTCGGCGGCAGCCAGCGCCGCCTGCGCCTCAGCCTGCCGCTTCAGGCGCCGCTGCATGATGTGCAGTTGTACGAACACGCGCACCTTGGAGCGCAGCACCTCGGGCTGCACCGGCGACAGGATGTAGTCGACCGCGCCCAGCGAGTAGCCGCGGTGCGTCTGCATCTCGTCGGCATACGCGGTGATGAAGATGATCGGCGTGTGCGCCGCGCGCTTGTAGCCGCGGATCAGGCCGGCCGTCTCGAAGCCGTCCATGCCCGGCATGTTCACGTCGAGCAGGATCACTGCGAACTCGCGCGCCAGCACTTCGCGCAGCGCCTCGGCACCCGAGCGCACGAACACCAGTTCCTGGCCGAGCTCCTCCAGCACCGTGCCGAAGACGAGCAGCTTCTCCGGCAGGTCGTCGACGATCAGGATGCTGGTGCGGTCGTCGTGCTCGACATTGGACTGCGACTCTATCGGCATAGCCAGCCTCTCAACACGGCCAGCAGGTGCATCGGGTCGACGGGCTTGGAGAGGTAGTCCCACGCCCCGGCCTCGATGCACTTCTGGCGGTCACCCTTCATCGCCTTGGCCGTCACGGCCACCATCGGCAACTCCTTGCCACGCGGCAGCTTGCGGATCTCCTGTATCGTCGCCAGACCGTCCAACTCCGGCATCATGATGTCCATCAGCACGATGTCGATGGCGGGATCGGCTTCGACCAGGCGGATGGCGTCGCGGCCATTGTCGGCCGACACGATGATCATGCCCTCATCGTCGAGCACCGTGGCCAACGCGAAGATGTTGCGCATGTCGTCGTCGACGATCAGCGCCTTGCGCCCTTCGAGGCTGCGCTGGTCGCCATGCATCGCCTCCACCGCGCGGCGCTCGGCGTCGGACATTCGCCCCAAGCTGCGATGCAGGAAGAAGGCGGTGTGCGCGGGCCGCCGGGCCGCTGCAGCCACGGGCTGCCACCGGCATCGCCGTCGACCCAGGCGACCACAGGCAGCTGCTGCGCGCCCGGCCGCAGCTCGATGGCTTCGAGCACGTCCTCCGGCCCGAGCTCGCTGCAGCCGGCATCGATGACCAGGCAGTCGGCGCCGGCCAGGGCCGCCAGCGCGTCGGCCGCGCGCTCGACGATGCACGCCTCGACATCGGATTCGAAGCTCGCCAGCAGCTCGCGGCGCGCCTCGCCGTCGGGCATCACCACCAGCAGCTTTCGCGCAGGGCTGTCGACGTAGCGGTGCAGCCGCGCCAGCGCGTCGGCCACCACGTCCAGCGATTGCAGCGGCTTCGCCAGGAAGCCCACGGCGCCGGCCTGCAGCGCGCGGTCGCGCGAGTCGTCGGTGGACACCACGCAGATCGGCACATGGCAGGTGCCGA
>VBDL01000351.1 GCA_005884255.1 Betaproteobacteria bacterium
GGCCAGATTCCGTCGAAAAAGGCCTACGAGGACGAGGAACTCCTCGCCTTCCACGACATCCATCCGTGGGCGCCGGTGCATGTGCTGATCGTGCCGAAGCTGCACATTGCGACGATGGCCGACGTGGCCGACGAGCACGCGCCGATGCTCGGCCGCATGATGGTGCTGGGCGCGAAGCTGATGCGCGAGCTGGGCGTGAGCAACGGCTTTCGCAACATCATCAACACCGGCCGCGACGGTGGGCAGGAGGTCTACCACCTGCACATGCACGTCATCGGTGGCCCCCGCCCCTGGCTAAAGGGTTGACCCCCGGTCGCGGGGTACCGTGACCACCCCCCGAGGGGTCCGGCCCCGGCTTGGGGCGGCCCGGCGCTCGGGGCCGGTGCGCCTAGAATCGTTAGTTGTCTTCAGGAGTACGTCATGGGTGGTTTCAGCATCTGGCATTGGCTGATCGTGTTGCTGGTCGTCGTGCTGATCTTCGGCACCAAGAAGCTGAAGAACGTCGGCAGCGATCTGGGCGCCGCGGTCAAGGGCTTCAAGGACGGGGTGAAGGGCGGCTCGGAGACGCCGGAGAACACGCCGGTGCCGCCGTCGCAGCAGGTCACGAGCAACAAGGCCAGCGACGCGAACACGGTGGACGTCGAGGCCAAGACCAAGTCTTGACCGCTAGCACTTCGTGATTGATTTCGGCTTCGACAAGATCGCGCTGATCGGTGCGGTGGCGCTGATCGTCATCGGCCCCGAGAAGCTGCCGCGCGTGGCGCGCACCATCGGCACGCTGGTGGGCAAGGCGCAGCGCTACGTGGCCGACGTGAAGGCCGAGGTCAATCGCTCGATCGAGCTCGAAGAGCTGAAGAAGATGAAGACGCAGTTCGAGGACGCGGCCCGCGATGTCGAGCAAAGCGTGCAGCGCGAGGTGAGCGCCGCCTCCAGCGAGTTCGAGAAGAGCTGGGGCGACATCGGAGCCGGCCTGTCCACGGCGAGCGCGTCGATCGAGCCGCCGCCGCTGCAGTACAAGCACCCGAAGAAGAATTGGCGCCTCAAGCGCGGTGCCACGCCGCAGTGGTACAAGCAGCGCTCCGGCGTGCGCACGCATGCACAGTCGGGCGCGGCGCGCGTCGCGCGCTTCCGCCCGCCGAGCGCGGGCTCCTAGCATGAGTTCCGAACCGAAAGACGAGCTCGAGGGCACCGAGCAGCCCTTCGTCGCGCACCTCGTCGAGCTGCGCGACCGGCTGATCCGCGCGCTCATCGCTGTCGGCATCGCCTTCGGCGTGCTCTGCCTGTGGCCGGGGCCGGCGGGTATGTACGACTGGCTGGCCGCGCCGTTGGTGGCGCACCTGCCCAAGGGCGCGACGCTGATCGCCACCAACGTGATCTCGCCTTTCATCGTGCCGCTGAAGATCACCATGATGGCCGCGCTGCTGCTGGCGCTGCCGGTGGTGCTGTACCAGGTGTGGGCTTTCGTCGCGCCGGGGCTTTACAGCCACGAGAAGAAGCTGGTGCTGCCGCTGGTCATCTCCAGCACCGTTCTCTTCATCGCCGGCGTGGCCTTCTGCTACTTCTTCGTCTTCGGCAAGGTGTTCACCTTCATCCAGAGCTTCGCGCCGAAGAGCATCACCGCCGCGCCGGACATCGAGGCGTATCTCAGCTTCGTGTTGACCATGTTCGTCGCCTTCGGCGCGGCCTTCGAGGTGCCGATCGTCGTCGTCGTGCTGGCGCGCATGGGGCTGGTGTCGATCGAGAAGCTGAAGAGCTTCCGTGGCTACTTCATCGTTCTGGCCTTCATCATCGCGGCGGTCATCACGCCGCCCGACATCGTTTCGCAGCTCGCGCTCGCCATCCCGATGTGCCTGCTCTACGAAGTTGGCATCTGGGCGGCGCAGCTGTTCATCAAGCACACCAAGGCGCCGGAAGACGCGCAAGAGCGCGAGGCCTGAATACTCATTCCTCGTTGCGCCGCGCCTTCGGCCGCTGCGCCACGGTCACCGTGACCTGCAGCGCCTTGTCGCCGCGCTGCACGCCGATCACCGCCTGCGAGCGCGGCTTCAGCGCCGCCACTGCGCTGAGCAGTTGCGCGGTGTTGGCTACCGGCGCCTCGGCCACCTTGGTGACCACGTCGCCCGGCTTGATGCCGCCCTGCGCGGCGGGGCCGTCGCGCAGCACGCCGGTGATCAGCACGCCGTGCGTCACCGGCAGGCGGAAGTTCTCGGCGAACTCCGGCGTCAGGTCGCGCGGCTCGACGCCGATCCAGCCGCGCGTGACGACGCCGTCGCGGATCAGGCTGTCCATCACCTGGCGCGCGGTGGTGACGGGAATCGCGAAGCCGATGCCGAGGCTGCCGCCCGAGCGCGAGAAGATCGCGGTGTTGATGCCGATGAGGTTGCCGTTGGCGTCGACCAGCGCGCCGCCGGAGTTGCCGGGGTTGATGGCCGCGTCGGTCTGGATGAAGTTCTCGAAGGTGTTGATGCCGAGCTGGTTGCGGCCCAGCGCGCTGACGATGCCCGAGGTCACTGTCTGGCCCACGTTGAAGGGGTTGCCGATGGCCAGCACCACGTCGCCCACCTGCAGCGTCTCGGCATTGCCGAAGCCGATGGCGGGCAGGCGGTCGAGGTCGATCTTCAGCACCGCGACGTCGCTGTCGGGGTCGGTGCCCACGAGCTTGGCATGCGCCTCGCGACCATCGCTGAGCTGCACGTCGATGTCGGAGGCACCGTCGACCACGTGGTTGTTGGTCAGCAGGTAACCGTCGGCCGAGACGATGACGCCCGAGCCCAAGCCGATCTGCGCTTGCTGCTGCTGCGGCGCGCGGTCGCCGAAGAAGAAGCGGAACCACGGATCCTCGCTGCGCGCATTGCGCTGTGCGGCGTGGCTGGCGGCGATGCTCACCACCGATGGCGCCGCGCGTCGCGCCGCTGCCGCGTAGCTGTAGGCGTAGGGGCCGGCGCCGAGCGACGCCGGCTGCACCGCCGTGCCGACGGGTGCCGGCAGGCTCAGCGACGGGGCGGGCGCGCGGTGCGGCAGCCACTCGGGCTTGAGCGTGCCGACGACGAACAGCAGCGCCAGCGCCACCGTGACGGCTTGCGAGAAAATCAGCCAGGTTCTACGCATTGCGGATGGAAAGCCATGGCCCGTCGCGGCGACATCGAGACCTATCTCAACACCTTGCTGGCGGCAGACCGCTTCAGGGATTATGGGCCGAACGGCTTGCAGGTCGAGGGCAAGCCGGAGGTGCGCAAGCTCGTCTCCGGCGTCACCGCGAGCCTGGCATTCATCGACGCGGCGATCGCTGCCGGCGCCGATGCGCTGCTGGTGCATCACGGCCTCTTCTGGCGCGGCCAGGACGGGCGCCTCACGGGCTGGCTGAAGACGCGCGTCGAGCGGCTGATGAGCGCGGGG
>VBDL01000352.1 GCA_005884255.1 Betaproteobacteria bacterium
CCGGCGAAGGTGTAGTGCAGGGTTTCGAGCCCGGGAGGGATGTCGCTCATCTGTCGTGTCTCGATTCACCAGTTGCGGAAACGCTTCGGCGGGCTGTAGAGGCCATGCGAGGCGCGCACGAAGTCGCGCATGCTGCGCGCGGCGAGCAGGTTGCGCGTCGCGTCGCGCGGGTCGATGCCGAGGTCAACGGGCCGCCGGATGACGCCGCGGTCGCGCAGGTTCTCGACCATGCGCCGGTCGCGCGCCAGGCCGACGGCGGTGTAGCCGGCAACGCCGCGGATCGCCTGCTCGCGCTCCGCGTCGCTGCGGCACAGCAGCAGGTTGGCGATGCCTTCCTCGGTGAGGATGTGCGTGACGTCCTCGCCGTAGATCATGATCGGCGGCAGCTCCATGCGCGCCTGCTCCTGCAGCGTCCAGGCGTCCAGGCGCTCGACGAAGGCCGGCTGCATGTGCTCGCGAAAGGTCTCGACCATCTGCACCACGAGCTTCTGGCCGCGCGGCGTGCCCGGTGCGCCGCTGCGGCCGGCGCGCGCTTCGCGGCCGGCCTTCAGCCACGCGGGGCTCGCGTGGCGGCGTCCGCGTGCGTCGGCGCCCATGTTCGGCGCGCCGCCGAAGCCGGCTATGCGGCCGAGCGTGGCGGTGGAGCTGTTGCCGTCGAGGTCGATCTGCAACGTGGAGCCGATGAACAGGTCGCAGGCGTAGTGGCCGGCGGCCTGGCAGAACGCGCGGTTGCTTCTCAACGAGCCGTCGGCGCCGGTGAAGAACACGTCGGAGCGTGCGCGGATGTAGTCCTCCATGCCCAGCTCCGAGCCGAAGGAATGGACCGACTGGACCCAGCCGGCCTCGATCGCCGGGATCAGCGCCGGATGCGGGTTCAAGGCCCAGTGCCGGCAGATCTTGCCCTTCAGGCCGAGCGATTCGCCGTAGGTCGGCAGCAGCAGCTCGATCGCCGCGGTGTCGAAGCCGATGCCGTGGTTCAGCCGCTGCACGCCGTATTCGGCGTAGATGCCCTTGATGGCCATCATCGCCATCAAGACCTGGATCTCGCTGATCTGCGCCGGGTCGCGGGTGAAGAGCGGCTCGATGAAATGCGGCTGCGGGCTGCGCACGACGTAGTCGGCCCAGGCCGCGGGGATGTCCACCCGCGGCAGCACATCGACGATCTCGTTGACCTGCGCGACGACGATGCCGCTCTTGAAGGCCGTGGCCTCGACGATGGCCGGCGTGTCCTCGGTGTTGGCGCCGGTGTAGAGGTTGCCTTCGCGGTCGGCGGCTTGCGCGCAGATGAGCGCGACATGGGGTGTCAGGTCGACGAAGTAGCGCGCGAACAGCTCGAGGTAGGTGTGGATCGCGCCGATGGCGATGCGCCCGCCGCTCGCCAGCCGCGCCAAGCGCGCGCCCTGCGGGCCGGAGAAGCTGAAGTCGAGCCTGGAGGCGATGCCGTTCTCGAAGATGTCCAGGTGCTCGGGCAGCGCCAGCACCGACTGCACGATGTGCAGGTCGTGCACGGACAGCGGGTCCAGCGCCGTCAGCGCGCGAGCCAGGAAGTCGGCCTGCTTCTGGTTGTTGCCTTCCAGGCACACCCGGTCGCCGGGCTCGATGACGGCCTGCAGCAGCGCGCCGATGCGCTCGGCCTCGACGTGCTTGCCCGCGGCCAGGCCGCTCGCCCGCGCGAGGCGGGCGGCACGCGAGCGACGCTGCGTATCCCAGACGAGCGGGGCATTCACTTGGGCGCCCCCATCACGACGTCGGGCAGGCCGGTGGCGATGCCGGGGAACAGGCACATCAGCAGGATGGCGAGGAACATCAGCCCGAGGAAGGGCATCACGCCCCAGATCACGTCCTTCAGCGGGATGTCCGGCGCGATGTTCTTGATGACGAAGATGTTCAGGCCCACCGGCGGATGGATCAGGCCCATCTCCATGACGATGGTCATCACGACGCCGAACCAGATCAGGTCGAAGCCCGCGGCCTTCAGCGGCGGCAGGATGATCGGCGCGGTCATCAGGATGATCGACACCGGCGGCAGGAAGAAGCCGAGCACGACCACCATGGCCAGGATCGTCGCCAGCAGCACCCACTTGGGCAGGTGCATCGCCACCACCGCCTGCGCCGCGTCCTGCGAGATGTGCAGCGAGCTCATCACGTACGAGTACAGCAGCGACATGCCGATGATGAACATCAGCATCGTGCTTTCCTTGATCGTGCTGCCCAGGATGGGCTTGAGCTGCCCCGGCCGCCGGATCGCATACACGATCGCGATCAGCACCAGCGCCAGGATGCCGCCCAGGCCGGCGGTCTCCGACGGCGTGGCGTAGCCGCCGTACAGCGCCACCATCACGCCGATCAGCAGCACCACGAAGGGCACGACGCGCGGCAGCATCTCCACCTTCTCGGCCATCGTGTAGACGTGGTCGTCGAGCATCGCGCTCTTGGCCACGCCGCCGCCGGCGTAGGCAACCTTGGCGGCCGCGTACTCCTTGCGGTAGCGGTACACGGCGTAGCCGGCGAACAGCACCACCAGCAGCACGCCGGGCCCGATGCCGGCGAGGAACAGGCGGCCGAGCGACTGTTCGGCGGCCACGGCGTACAGGATCATCGTGATCGACGGCGGCAGCAGGATGCCCAGCGTGCCGCCGGCGGCGATGATGCCGGCCGCGAAGCCCGGCGAGTAGCCGCGCATGCGCATCTC
>VBDL01000353.1 GCA_005884255.1 Betaproteobacteria bacterium
CTCCTCGGCGATGTCCGACAGCCGCTTGCCCGACGCGATCATCACCAGCGTCTGCAGCTCGCGGTCCGACAGCTTCTCGTGCGCGTTCTCCGCCACCGGCGTGGTCAGGCTCTCCACGAGCATCTGCGCGATCTCGGGCGTCACGTACTTGCGGCCCTGCGACACGGTGCGCACCGCCTGCACGATGAGCTGCGGGTCGCCGCCCTTGTTGACATAGCCGAAGGCGCCGGCGCGCAAGGCGCGGATCGCGTATTGATCCTCGGGGTACATCGAGACGATCAGCACCTTGATCGGCGAGCCTTCGTCCTTCAGCACATGCAGCACGTCGAGGCCGCTGCGGCCCGGCATGTTGATGTCGAGCACCAGCACGTCGCAGCTTTGCTGGCGCATCAGTGCGCGCAGCTCGCCGTAGTCGCCCGCCTCACCGACGACCTCGATGTCCTGTGCATCGGACAAGGTGTCGCGGATACCGCGGCGAATCAGCGCATGGTCGTCGCAAAGAATGACCTTGATCATGGCTTCATGGCTCTCCCCAGACCGACGGATCGTGCGCGCCGCGATCCCCGAAGCCGCTCGGCGGCCCCTTGTCGGTCTGCAAGGGCACCGACAGGATCAGCGTCGTGCCGGTCGGACCGCTGCTCAGATCGACCCACCCGCCCACCGTGCCAGCACGCTCATGCAGCCCGCGGATGCCGAAGCTGCGCGCCTTGACCAAGTCCTCAGCGGAAAGGCCGCGGCCATTGTCGCTCACCTCCAGCGACAGCACACCCCCCGCAAGCGAGAGGTCGATGTGCACGCGCGTGGCCTGCGCGTGCTTGCTGATATTGGTGAGCGCCTCCTGCGCCATGCGGTAGGCCACCAGCGGCACGCCCGACGGCAGCTGCGCCTGCTCATGGCTGGTGCGGAACTGGCAGTTGATGCCGGTACGCTTTTCAAAGCGGCTGGTCATCCACTGCAGCGCGGCGATCAGGCCCTGTTCGAGGATCGCGGGGCGCAGGTTGTGCATGATGCGCTGGCTCGCCTCGATGGCATGCGTCACCGTCTCCAGTGCCTGCTGCGCGCGCTCGGTCACCGCGGGCACGCTGGCGTGGCGCGCGATCCAGGCGAGGTCGAACTTCAGTGCCGAGAGGGACCCGCCGACGTCGTCATGGATCTCGCGCGCGATGGCCGCGCGCTCGGACTCCACGCTGGTCTGCAGGTGCTGCGCCAGCGCCGACAGCCGCTCGCGCGACAGCGCCAGCTCGCGGTCGCCCACGGCCTTGGCCCGCCGCGTCTCGTTGGCCTCGATGGCGTGCAGCATCGCCGGCACCAGGCGCGTCAGGTTGTTCTTCAGCAGATAGTCGCTGGCGCCGTTGCGCATCGCCTCGACGGCGGTGTCCTCGCCGATCTCGCCGGACAGCAGGATGAAAGGGATCAGCCGGCCGCTCTCCTTCAGCAGCTCCAGCGCCACCAGGCCGGAGAAGCCCGGCAGGTTGAAGTCCGAGAGGATCACGTCCCACGGCTGGAACAGCGCATTGCGGTACTCGGCCTCGCTCTGCACGCGCCGCACGATGCCGGTGACGCCGCCGCGCCGCAGGTGGGCCAGCGTCAGTTCGTGATCCAGTTCCGAATCCTCGATGTGCAGTACGCGCAGCGACACCGGGCTGCTGGGGGTGGTCATGGCCCCGAGTATCGCCCGACCCCATGGACAGTTCCGCCGCCGGGCGCGGAATTGGGCCCGGATTTGCCTCGTCATCGCCTCAATAAGTGCAGGGCAGCTGCCGAAAATGCCTGAATCGATGTACGGGCCCGGTCCCGCAGAACAATGTTGGAGCGACGATGCTGATGAACGACGCGCCCCCGGGCGGCGACGCTTCCGGCGGCCTGATGCCGCTGCTGGCCGCCGCCGACCTGCAGGACCACCTGATGACGGCGACCAACGATCTCGACCGGCTGCAGACGCTGCTGGCCGACGCCTGCAATGCGCTGATGGAAAGCTTCTACGGCGCGTCGGCGCGCC
This sequence comes from Betaproteobacteria bacterium, assembly GCA_005884255.1. Taxonomy (GTDB): domain Bacteria; phylum Pseudomonadota; class Gammaproteobacteria; order Burkholderiales; family Burkholderiaceae_C; genus VBDL01. The sequence continues at coordinate 2,000 of VBDL01000353.1, forward strand.
TGCAGGACTTGAAGAGCGTGCCCGGCGCCTCCGTCGAGCACCTCGACAGCGCGATCCTGCAGCTGGGCGGCGCCGTCACCGCGCTGCAGTTCCAGGACATGGCCTCGCAGCTGATCACCCACACCCACCGGCGGCTGCGCAACTGCGCCGACCGGCTGGCGCGCGACACCTTCTCGAACGACGAAGACGGCGACGCCGTCGTCGAGGAGGCGCCGCTGCGCCCCAACCCGGTCACGCAGGACGAGATGGACGCTGGCTCCGTCGAACTGTTCTGATTAAAGAATTCCCACTTCCGCCCGAAAACCCCAGAGATTCCGGAGAAACCGATGCACTCAATTCTTGCCGTGGACGATTCGGCCTCGATGCGCCAGATGGTGTCCTTCACGCTCAAGAACGCGGGCTTCAACGTCGTCGAGGCCGTGGACGGCCAGGACGCCTGGGAAAAGGCCGGGAGCCGTGACTTCGACCTGGTGCTCACCGACCAGAACATGCCGCGCATGGACGGCATCAGCCTGACCAAGAAGCTGCGGGACAACCCGAAGTTCAAGGCCACGCCGATCCTCATCCTGACCACCGAGTCCAGCGATCAGATGAAGCAGGCCGGCCGCGCCGCGGGCGCCACCGGCTGGCTGGTCAAGCCCTTCGATCCGGCCAAGCTGGTCGAGGTCATCGGCAAGGTCATTCGCTGACCGCGGTCCCAACGACGACAAGAAGCAGGAGTACGCCATGGGCGACATGAGCTCTGAGGGCGCTCACCTCAACGCGGGCATCGATCTCAGCCAGTTCTACCAGGTCTTCTTCGAGGAAGCCGGCGAGAACCTCGAGAACATGGAGCAGCTGCTCCTGGAACTCGACATCGAGGCGGCCGACGATGAGGAGCTGAACGCGATCTTCCGCTGCGCGCATTCCATCAAGGGCGGCGCGGCGACCTTCGGCTTTGCCGACGTCGCCGAGCTCACGCACCAGATGGAGACGCTGCTCGACAAGCTGCGCCGCCACGAGCTGGCGCTCGCCTCCGAGATGATCGACGTGCTGCTCGCCGCGGGCGACGCGCTCAAGGCCCAGCTCGCGCGTCACCAGGGCTCCGGCGGTGCCGAGATCGACACCACCGAGCTGCTGTTCAACATCCGTGCACTGGTCGAAGGCGAATCGCTGCCCGCGCCGAGTGCCCCGGCCACCGCCGCTGCGGCGCAGCCTGCCGTCGCCGAAAAGCACGACGGCCGCCGCGAGCTCGAACTCACCGTCGGCCCGCTGGACAACCCGAAGCAGGCCGACAACCTGCTCGACCTGTTCAAGGAAATCACCGACCTCGGCACCATCGAGGCGCTGGATGCGGGCCAGCCGGCCGATGGCATGCGGCGCTTTCGCGTGTCGACTACCAGCAGCGACAGCGACCTGCTGGATTTGTTCACCTTCCACGTGTCGCGCGAGCAGGTGAAGCTCGCGCCGCTCACCGCCGGCTACGGCTTCCACTACGGCGCGCCCGGCGCGCCGGCCGACACGCAGCCGACCGAAGACGATCTCGGCTACGGCTTCTTCGAAGACGCGCCCGGCGCGCCGGCCAAGGCCGAGGCCGCGCCGGTGGTCGTCGAGGCGCCGAAGCCGGTGGCGAAGGCCGCCGCACCGAAGGCCGACGCCAAGGCCGCCGGCCTGGAGTCGAGC
>VBDL01000354.1 GCA_005884255.1 Betaproteobacteria bacterium
CGGCGTCGCGCATCGCCTGCGCGATCTTCGCCTGCGCACCGCTGGGCGGCGGCTGCGTCAGGCTCATCGAATCGGCCATCGCCATCAGGCTGGCCAGCGGCGTGCGCAGATCGTGCGAGATCGCCGACAGCAGCGAGTTGCGCAGCCGCTCGGACTCCATCTGCACCATCGTCGTCTGCGCCACGTCGACGTAGTGCACGCGCTCCAGCGCGATGGCGACCAGTGACGCGCAGGTGTCGAGCAAGCGTCGCTGCTCGGGCACCAGCAGGCGATCGGGCTGCGTCGGTTGCACCGCGAGCACGCCGCGCAGGCGCATCGGCGCGCGCAGCGGCAGGTAGAGCACCGGGCTGCCGGGCAAGGTGTCGGTGCCGAAGCCCGCGGCCTCGCCGCGGTCGTAGCTCCATTGCGCGATGCTGCTGTCGATGGGCAAGGCATCGCCGCCGTTGCCGCTCATGATCGGCGCGTGCAAGCGCTCTTCCAGCCCGGCGACGAACAAGGCCGCGCGCGCCTCGAATTCGGAAGCGATGAAGCGCGACGCGATGTCGGCGATCTGCTCGGTGAGCAAGGCGCCGGACAACTCGCGCGACATCTCGTACAGCGCGCGCGCGCGGCTCTCGCGCTGCGTCGACACCTCGGCCTGATACTTCAGCCCTGCGGTTAGCTGGCCGACGACCAGCGCGACGAACAGCATCACCGCGAAGGTGACGAGGTACTGCGCATCGGCCACCGCGAAGGTGAAGCGCGGCGGCGCGTAGAAGAAATCGAACGCCGCGACGCTGACGAACGCGCCGAGCACGGCCGGACCGCGGCCCCAGCGCAGCGCGATGCCCACCACCGCCAGCAGGAACAGCATCACGATGTTGGTGAGCTCGAGCCTGTTGTACAGCGGCGCGGTCGCCGCGGTGACCGCGCCACACACCGCGACGCTGAGGGCATAGGCCGTCCACTGCGGATTCGGCTGATGCGCGGCCTTGTCGCGGGGCACACGCGTGGTGGCGGGCGCGAGCGCGATCTGCACGAGGTCGAGGTCTCCCGCCACGCGCCCCAGCGTCTCGGTCAGCGTGCGTTGCCACGGCGGCCAGCGCCGGTGCGGCCGCCGCCCGAGCACCACCTTGGCCAGGTTGTGATGGCGCGCGTACCGCACCACCGCATCGGCCACCGACGCGCCGCTCACCGTCTCGGTCTCGGCGCCCAGGTCCTGCGCCAGCTTGAGCACGCGCAGCACGCGCTGGCGCGCAGCCTCGCTCAGTCGCTGCAGCGCCGGTATCTCCACGTAGAGCGCGTGCCATGGCACATCGAGCTGCGCGGCCAGGCGCAGCGTCGCGCGCACCAGCGCCTCGCTGTCGGGCTCGGGGCCGATGGCCACCAACAGCGCCTCGCCCGTGCGCCACACCGGGCGCACCGCGGCATTGCGGCGGTACTCCAGTACCTGGTCGTCGACGCGGTCGGCCGTGCGGCGCAGCGCCAGCTCGCGCAGCGCGATCAGGTTGCCCTTGCGGAAGAAGTTGCGCACGGCCGTCTCGGCCTGTTGCGCGAGATAGACCTTGCCTTGCTTCAGGCGCAGCAGCAGCTCGTCGGGCGGCAGGTCGACGATGACCACCTCGTCGGCCTCGTCGAACACGCGGTCGGGCACCGTCTCCCACACCTTGATGCCGGTGATGCCGCTGACGACGTCGTTCAGGCTGTCCAGGTGCTGCACGTTCATCGTCGACCAGACATCGATGCCGGCGGCGAGCAGCTCCTCGACGTCCTGCCAGCGTTTCGGATGGCGCGAGCCCGTCGCATTCGAATGCGCCAGCTCGTCGACCAGCACCAGCGCCGGCCTGCGCTGCAGCGCCGCGTCGAGGTCGAACTCGCGCAGCGTCTTGCCGCGGTAAGGCGCCTCCTTCATCGGCAGGCGCGGCAGGCCTTGCAGCAGCGCCTCGGTCTCGGCGCGGCCGTGCGTCTCGACGATGCCGATGACGACGTCGACGCCCTGCTGGCGTGCCGCCTGGGCGGCGGCGAGCATCGCGTAGGTCTTGCCCACGCCGGCCGACGCGCCGAAGAAGATCTTCAGCTTGCCGCGTGCGGCTCGCGCCTCTTCCTGCTGCACCTGGGCCAGCAGTACGTCGGGGTCGGGGCGTTCGCCGTCGGTCATCTGCCGTTCACTGTACGCGCAGCAGCGCATCGAGCGCGAGGTTCAGCGCCAGCACATTGACGCGCGGCTCGCCCACGAGGCCGAGCCAGCGCCCTTCGCTGTGCTGCGCGATCAGTTGCTGCACCGTGGCCAGCGGCAGCCGGCGCACGCGTGCCACGCGCGCGGCCTGGTAGTCGGCGCCGGCCACGCTGATGTGCGGGTCCAGGCCGCTGGCCGAGGCGGTGACCAGGTCCACCGGCACCGGCCGCGTGTTGCCGGGGTCGGCGTCGCGCAGCGCCTGCACACGCGCTTTCACCGCATCGGCGAGCGCCGGATTCAGCGGCCCCTGGTTGGAGCCGCCGGAGCTACCGCCGCTGTAGGGCATCGGGCTGGTGGCCGACGGGCGGCTCCAGAAATACTTCGGGTCGCTGAAAGCCTGCCCGATCAGCTCGGAGCCGACCGCCTTGCCGTCTTGCATCAGCAGACTGCCGTTGGCCTGGTGTGGGAACATGCCTTGCGCTATTGCCGTGACGAGCAGCGGGTAGGCCACGCCGGTGACCGCGGTGAGCGCGACGAACAGCGAGACAGCGGGACGCAACAGAGTCTTCATAGGAACACCGACAGAAGAAGGTCGATCAGCTTGATCCCGATGAAGGGCACGATCACGCCGCCCAGCCCGTAGACGAGCAGGTTCTCGCGCAACAGCTGCGCGGCGCCGATCGCGCGATAGCGCACGCCCTTCAAGGCCAGCGGGATGAGGAAGACAATGACCAGCGCGTTGAAGATCACCGCCGACAGAATGGCTGATGCCGGGCTCGCAAGGCGCATCACGTTCAGGCTGCCAAGCTGCGGATAGGTGGTGACGAAGGCCGCCGGGATGATTGCGAAATACTTCGCCACGTCGTTGGCGATGCTGAAGGTGGTGAGCGAGCCGCGCGTCATCAGCATCTGCTTGCCGGTCTCGACGATCTCGATCAGCTTGGTGGGGTTGCTGTCGAGGTCGACCATGTTGCCGGCCTCCTTCGCGGCCTGCGTGCCGGTGTTCATCGCCACTGCCACGTCGGCCTGCGCGAGTGCGGGCGCGTCGTTGGTGCCATCACCGGTCATCGCCACCAGCCTGGCCTCGGCGAGGAAGTCGTCGACGCCCGCCTCGGCGGCGATCGCCGCCGCGGTGAGCCGGTTGTCGCCGGTGACCATCACGGTCTTGATGCCCATGCGGCGCAGCTCGGCGAAGCGCTCCTTGATGCCGCCCTTGACGATGTCTTTCAGCTCGATGACGCCGAGCGCTTTTGTGCCGTCGGCCACGACGAGCGGCGTGCTGCCGCGGCGAGCCACGTCGTCCACGGTGATCTGCAGCGCCGCGGGGAAGCTGCCGCCGAGCGACTGCACGTGCTTGCGGATCGCATCGGCCGCTCCCTTGCGCACTTGGCGCGTGTGCACGACGAGGGCGACGTCACCGTTGTCCCCCGTGTCGACAGGCACGGCGAGGTCGACGCCGCTCATACGCGTCTGCGCCGAGAA